>JBBRSI010000129.1:0-1539 GCA_038245585.1 Chitinophagales bacterium | reverse complement strand
ATTGGAAGGCAGCCCGGAAGTAGCATCATATTTTGTAAACTGGTTAGTCGAAAAATTATAACTGCAAAGTCCTGAAGCAGTGCCAATCCAGATATACCCTTCTTTATCCGCATACAAACAATTGATCGTACCGTTATCGAAATCGGTATTATAAACTGGTGACAGTAAAGTGAAATAGTTGGAACTGCGCGACCATTTTGCAAGGCCTGCACCATTGGGTCCGCCCATCCACAAGTTGCCTTGTTCATCTTCTGTAATAGCAGTGGGAAAACGCAATGGGAATTGAGGTTTTCCGGCATTAGAATAAATAAAAATTTTCCCGCTTTTATTATTTAATGCAGCAACACCATAACCAAAGCCAAGCCCCATCCAGCTGATATCTTTACTGTCAGTAAAATTTGCAGTAACCGGCAAACCATTTATCCATTTTAATTCTTGTGGCCACTGAAATGGGGCATGTTTTTCATCAGTGGCATTCCAGTAATACATTCCATTTTGAGTGGCCACATAGAAACTGTCGGCTCCTTTAAAAGAAATATTCCAGACATAGTGTTCCAACGGAGATTCATTCCACACAATATTCTTCCATGTGGAGTTCGCTGTTTTAAAAAAGAAACCGCCTCCATTGGATCCGATGAAAACGTTTTTACCAAAGGTGAAAATATTCTGCAATTCAATTTTTTCTTTTGTACGGGTATTTACTGCCGGAAAAGAAACAATATCGAAATGCCTTATCGCTGAGGAAAATTTTACCAGGCCGTTATTCGTACCAATCCACAGGTTACCAGAAGCATCTGGCAGGGTGCAAAAGATTTGTTTATTGGTAAGTGTAACTTCATTTTTTAAAAACAAATTTGCTTTGCCAGGAGTCAGATTCCAGTAAGCAATTCCTCCGTCTGATAAGGAACATGCCAGCAAATTTTTTTCATCTAAAAATAATTTTGAACCATACGAAATTTGCTTTTTATCTGCAATTCCTGTGATAAGATACCGGGATGTTTGCTTTGAGACATGATCAAAATAATACAGTGAATCCTGCAGGTATTTAATAAAAAATGCATCCCCGTTTTTATTGAATCGTATATCCCTTGTAAGAAAGCCATCTGCAAATTTAAATGCTGCAGCCGCCGGGTCATTCATGTCCACAATTTTATTCAATGAATGGCTGTATAAAAAATATTGCACATGCTGTTTTGGAGGTTCAAGTTTTAATAATATATCGCCTCCGGAAACAGGCTGTATATCGTGCACATATAAAAGCAGGCTGCCTTCCATGCCTTTTTCGGTAAAGCCCCGCCAGGTTTTAAGTATATGCAAAGAGGTATCCAGTTTATACAAACAGGTTTGCGTTCCAGCCCATATATTGTTTTGTCCATCTATTGCTGCAGCAACAAAATTATTTTCAAATACAAATGCTTTTGCTGCGGATGGCACGAGTAGATTTTTTGAAATGCCCGCTGTTGTATAAAAAATACAAAGTCCCGTTGACGTATTGATTAATAGCCGGTGACCCGGTAATAGCACAATGCCTTTAATATT
>JBBRSI010000128.1:0-1567 GCA_038245585.1 Chitinophagales bacterium | reverse complement strand
GGAATGAATGCAAAAGCCTTTAATGATTTGATCAATCATCAATCAGGGTTGCTGGGAATTTCAGGTCCTAGTTCAGATATGCAGGATTTGCTTCGTTTGGAAAAAGAAAATAAAGATGCAGCATTAGCAATTGATATTTTCTGTTACCAGGTTAAAAAATACATCGGCGGGTATACGGCAGTGTTAGGTGGTTTGGATACGCTTGTTTTTTCAGGCGGTATTGGTGAGCACTCACCGGGATTACGAAGCAAAATATGCGACAACCTTGAGTTCTTAGGAATTGAATTAGACGAAATAAAAAATATGAATAATGAAGCTGTTATTGCAACGGAGACCAGTAAAGTTAAAGTACATGTCATCAAAACCAGTGAGGAGGAAATGATTGCAAAATTGGTCAGCAAAATTTTAAATCATTCAAACGATTATGGAAACTGAAAACGGAATTTAACTATCGCAAATGTTCAAAACAAAAATCATCAGGCAAAAAAGTGGAGTAAAGTATTAACCTCACACGTTGAAGCAACGGACAAAAAGCTCAAAAAGCATGAATAGTAACTTCAAAAATACACCACTAAAAACTAAGTTTTGTACCGTCAAATAATAAATAAGGAACCTAAAGTAACGGCATTTCAAAATGCAACCGGTGATGTGGAATACATTGAGCTTGTCCATTCCGGTGAAGATTATTTTCTGCGGATGAAAAGCCTAATTGAAAATGCACAGGAAGAAATTCATTTACAAACCTACATTTTTGATAATGATGAAACGGGAAGTAGCATAGCAGCCTGCCTGAAAGAAGCAGCAAAGCGGCATGTAAAGGTGTATCTTTTACTTGATGCTTATGGAAGTGCAAAACTATCTGACAGTTTTATTCAAGACCTGGTACAACATGGAATAACATTCCGTTTTTTTTCTCCACTTTTCTCTGTGAATAATTTTTATGTGGGCAGGCGGCTGCATCACAAAATATTGGTGGCCGATGGCAAAATGGCGTTGATCGGCGGAATCAATATTGCCGGTAAATATCATGGATCTCCGGACTCGGAACCTTGGCTTGATTATGCTGTGCAATTGCAATGCCCTGCTGCAAGGGCTTTACAGAATCTTTGCAGAAGCTTTTTTTTAAAAAAAGGGGGACTAATGAAAATTAAATCTGTTTTCCACGCAGCGGATAATGCCCTTATACGTATAATTCAAAACGACTGGCTGGCAGGTAAAACAGAAGTTTGTGATGCCTATTTTAATGCCATACTGCATGCCGAAAAAGAAATAGTTATTGCCGGCTCCTATTTTTTGCCTGGCAGGAGGCTTAGCGGCGCTTTGAAGAAGGCCTGCAATCGTGGCACAAAAACAATATTGATCTTATCCGGCATTTCGGATGTGCCTTTGATACGCAGGGCGGCCACACATTTATATTCATCATTTTTACGCCGTCACATGGTTCTATACGAGTGGAATAAATCGGTTCTTCATGGTAAAGCTGCTGTGGTAGATAATAAGTGGGCAACGGTAGGTTCATTTAACCTGAACAGTCTGAGTTGCTTTGGCAGTATAGAGATGAATGTGG
>JBBRSI010000127.1:0-1581 GCA_038245585.1 Chitinophagales bacterium | reverse complement strand
GCATCTTCATAACCAAGGCCGATATCATCGTGGCAGCGGGTATAGGTAATCCATGAAGTACCAGGCGGTTTTTCTAATAAAACATGTTGTGCAGCCAGCATCACTTTTGTGTCACCTGTGGCAAGCGCATCCCATTGCAAGGCCATTTGTGTGGCATTGTAGCAAAAATCACATTCCCGTGCTGTGAATGATCCTTTGCCAAAATAAGTCATTATTTGCCTGGGTGCTTGTATGGCTTCTCCAAGCAATGCCATACCGGGTGTGGCTACCTGCACACATAACTTTATTAATTGTAAAAGTGTATGAGCCTGGGGTAAATTGGTGCAGGTTGTACCCAATTGTTTCCAAATAAAAGCAGGGGCATCTATACGCAAAATGTCAACTCCGATATTGGCATAAAAAAATATGTTTTCAAGCATCGCAATAAATACCTCCGGATTTGAATAATTAAGATCCCATTGATAATTATGGAAAACTGTCATCGTCCATTTATTGCATTCGGGCACCCATGTAAAGTTTCCGGGGGCGGAGGTGGGGAAAATTTCTTTCATCGTTTTTTCAAACTCATCAGGTATCGTTCTGTCATCATACATATAAAAAAAATCCTGGTATTTTTTATCGCCTGCTTTTGCCTTAACGGCCCATTCATGTTGATGCGAAGTATGGTTAAGCACGATGTCAATCACCAGGTACATATTTTCCTTCGCCATTTTTTTTTGAAGGTGTTTCAGATCCTTAATGGTGCCGAAGCGTTCGTCTATTTTTCTGAAATTTGAAACGGCATATCCGCCGTCACTTTCACCGGCAGGGCTTTCGAACAAGGGCATCAGGTGAAGCACATTTATACCCAATTCTTCAAAGTAATCAATCTTATTTTCAAGCTCAGCAATGTTGCCACAAAATCTATCCACATAAAGACTCATGCCTGCAAGTTTGTTGCTTAGAAACCATTGTCCTTTTTCGTATTTATAATTATCTCTTTTTTTTAATCTTTTAGCGCGGTCAGCGGAAGCATCCATTATCGTTTCAATAAGTTGTTTGAAATTCTTTTTGCTATGCTCGTGTTGCCCGTAAATTTCATTGAACAATAAATGAATCGCTTCGGCATTAGCAATTAGTCTTGTATAAAACGGGTTTTCTTGTCCTGCTTTTTCCAACGAATGCTTTACTGCAAGCTTTGTAACCTCGCTATGAATTTTGTAGTCGTACATACGTAAGCGTTATTAGTCAAAAATCTGGGCACTTAAATGTTTAAAGGCTTCCATGGCGCCCATATATTCGCAGGTACGTGCGCCTGCCTTGTTGGCATTGGTAATAATATTTTTCCAATCAGCGGCAGTCATTGCCTCAGTCATTTGTAATGAATGATTTCTTAACTGGTATAAAATTGCGCCGACGAAGGCATCGCCGGCACCTGTGCTGTCTATGGACTTTACTGTGATTGTAGGAACGATTGTTTTAGTTTTATTACGCATGAGCAAAGTGCCTTCTTTCCCAAGTGTTATGGCAAATGTAGCATTGGTATTTTCGGCTAAAATTTTAGCAGCATCATTTACTGACGACCTGCCGGTTAATAAAATG
>JBBRSI010000126.1:0-1612 GCA_038245585.1 Chitinophagales bacterium | reverse complement strand
TTTGCAAACAGTGGACTTGTAGTTGAAGTAACTATTGCTGATGTGCTCAAATGGATTAAAAAAAATGATATTAAAAATATTAATCCGGATGAAAATGATCCATTACTGCTTTTGCATTTCCAACAACACATAGAAGAAAATGCATACGTAGCTGGAGGCAGAAACTTTGTAGCGCCTGCACAAAGACTGGTTGATTTTTGTAACAATAAACTTTCACAAGACCTTCCGCGTTGCAGTTACGTGCCGGGCGTGCAATCATCAGATTTAAAAAATGTATTGCCGCATTTTATACATGCATCCCTCCAGGAAGCATTGAAAGTTTTTGGTAAAGAAATGCGCAGCAAAAAAGACAATGGTTTTTATACGAATGAAGCGATCGTTGTGGCAACGGAAAGCCGCACTTCTTCCCCGGTGAGAATACCACGCGACAAAGAAAAATTGCATCATCCTCAAATTAAAAACCTTTTTCCCTGCGGGGAAGGCGCGGGTTATGCAGGCGGAATCGTAAGCGCCGCAATGGATGGCGAAAGAATTGCTAATGCTATTGCAGCGCAATAATTATCTTTAAAATACCATTCATCTTCTTAAAAATAACGTTAACCCTTTTTATAATGCATGAATAAGTAAACACATTACATTTGTGGCCATAAATTTTATGCAATGGCTTTATTAGAATTACAACACTTAAAAAAATACTACGCTACGCAAAAGGCAGTGGATGATATTAGTTTTTCCCTGGAGCCCGGAAGTATTTTTGGTTTATTGGGTCCAAATGGTGCCGGCAAAACCACGCTTTTGCGAATGATTACGGGGATTTTTTATTGTGATGAAGGCACAATTTTATTTGAAGGCAAACCTTTCAATCCGCAAAACGATATCATTAAGATCGGTTATATGCCGGAAGAAAGAGGCTTGTATAAAAAAATGAAAATTGGTGAACAGGCTCTATACCTTGCCCAATTAAAAGGCTTATCCCGCAGCGAAGCCATGGTAAAAGTGAAGTATTGGTTTGAACGCCTCGACATGCAAACCTGGTGGAATAAAAAAGTGGAAGATCTGAGTAAAGGCATGGGACAAAAATTACAATTCGTAACAACTGTTTTACATGAACCAAAACTCATCATTTTGGATGAACCATTTAGTGGCCTTGATCCGATCAATGCAAACCTGATCAAAGATCAGATCTATGATTTAGCACAAAAAGGCGCCACAATCATTTTCAGTACACACCGTATGGAACAGGTGGAAGAAATATGTGACCATATTGTTTTGATCAACTTGGGCAAAAAAATACTGGATGGCACAGTGAGCGAAGTGAAGCAACAATTCAAGGAAAATGCATTTCAACTTCAATTGCACAATGTGCCGGAACGTATTGCTGACGCACCTTTCAGCATTTTACATACAAAAGATAATATGCTCACGGTAAAAATAAATAAAGGCAGTACCGGCAATGATGTATTGCAATATTTCATCCGTCAGGGAATCCAGGTAGAAGGTTTTAATGAAATGTTGCCATCACTCAACCAGGTATTTATCAAACTCGTGGAAGGCACAAACGCCGCCAGCAGGTCTTTTCAAAAAGTAGAAGCTTGAAATCAAAAAAATAATT
>JBBRSI010000125.1:0-1748 GCA_038245585.1 Chitinophagales bacterium | reverse complement strand
CCATACAATATGGTATGTACAACGATAAATGACATGACTTAATTTCTTAAAATTACTCATGCCACGAAATTAACAATTTTCAGGCATAGCCGTTTATACATAACCACCACCAAAGGAGGTGGTTTTAAAGTTCATAATAAAGACTATACCCACCCAATGGGCGGACATCGGGCAAGAGCTTACACTATTGGTTTTATGAAAGGTTTAATAATGGCAGCGTATCCTGAGGTTTATTATAAAGATATCCGATGAAACGAGCATGGTTATTGAACACACAAAAACCAGGGAATATGGCAAGCGAGTTCCATCAGGCCATTAAAAAACAAATTATATGCTGATGAAAAAACTATTGAAAGGAATTACATGGGCACACACCCGTGGCTTAGCGCCCTTGCAGGTTACCTCGCAGGTGTATTCCGATTTTCACCCCGATGTGGAAATACAGTGGCACCTACGTTCGCTGCACGATTTTGGCGAAGGTAGTCTGACCGAACTGGTTCAGAATTACGATTTCCTGCTTATCGACCACCCTTTTATGGGTATGATAGCTCAAAGTAATTTGTTTGTGAAGCTAGACCAAAACTTGTCTGCTGATATTTTAAAAACCCTTGCGAACGAAAGCGTAGGCGCATCATATAACAGTTATTATTATGAAGGTCACCAGTGGGCCTTGCCGGTTGATGCAGCTGCACAGGTGTCGGCAGCAAGAATTGATTTGATTGAGGCTACCGGTTTTTCTGTGCCAACCTCATGGAACGAAATGTTGGAACTGTCGCAAAAAACAGGCAAAGTTGCTATGGCTTTAACGCCTATGGCTACCCTTGGAATGTTCTTTACCTTATGCAATTATTATGGCGAAGAACCTTTCAAGAATCAGAGTGAAAAGGTGGTTAGCGATGAGGTGGCGGTATTGGCATTAACCTACATGCACCAATTATTTAATTCTATGCCTCGCTGGTGCTTAGATGTTTATCCTCCGGCAGTTTTTAATAAAATGTGTACATCGGGCGACTTATGGTTTGTGCCGCTTTCGTACGGATACGTAAATTATTCCATAAAAGGCTATGCCGCCAATACGGTAACATTTATGGACGTTCCGGCTACAAAAAGCAATGTCGTAGGCGGTTCAACCTTAGGCGGTGTAGGTATAGCGCTTTCTGCACATTGCCAGAATATGGACGTGGCATTGGATTATATGCAATGGATTGCCGGAGCCGATTGTCAATCTACGCTTTACGCACTCAGCGGCGGGCAACCGGCAAACATAAAAGCATGGAAAAACGAACTTTTAAATTCCATTTCAGCCAATTTTTATGAAAACACGGTAAAGAGCCTTGAAAATGCTTTTATAAGACCACGCTACCCCGGATTTCATCATTTTCAAACCCATACGGGAAGGTTGCTTCAATCGTTCCTGAAAAGTGAAATTGATATAAATGCAGTTGTTAAAACAATTTTTTTAAATTATTTAAATTCAATAAAATGAGACATTACATTTTCCTGTTAGTTGCTTTGTTAAATTTTGGTTTTGTTTTCGGACAAAAAAACGAATTGCCCACCCTGCAAACTTTTTCTGCCGACAAGGCAATATTGGACTTACGAAATTCGCCTTGGCAATTTGTTCGCGATAGCACTAATCTTGTTTCGCTCGAAAACATTATAATACGAAAAGACTGGTCGTCAATCAATGTTGGAAAAAGTTGGGAAATGGCAGGGCACTTTGAACTTCGGAATGGAGCGGTATGGGT
>JBBRSI010000124.1:0-1779 GCA_038245585.1 Chitinophagales bacterium | reverse complement strand
TTCGATAACGGTACGATCAATTGTTTGTATGCGGATAAAGAAGGGTATATCTGGATTGGCACTGCTTCAGGACTTTGCAGTTATAATTTTTCGACTAACCAGTTTACAAAATATGATGCTACTTCCGGGCTGCCTTCCAATGCTGTAAACAGTATTGCAGAAGATTCGCAAAAAAGGTTGTGGATAGCTACAAAAAATGGTTTATGCTGTATGGATATGGCAACAAAAAAAATTACCACTTTTAATGAATTCTATCACCTGCAGGAACCCGAAATAAATTTCGTTTGCTTCAGCAAGATTGAAAATAAAATCTTTTTTGTAACGCCCCATTTTTTTTACAGCATTGCGCCGGAAGATTTACTACAACAATCAACAGTTCCAAAAGTATTCATCAATGGAGCAAGTTCTTCGGGTGACATCCAGGATATTTCAAAAAAAATATCCCTGCCATTTAATAATAACAATATCAATATTTCATTTACTGCGGTAAACCTTTTAGACGGGCAGGGTAATAAATATTTTTACCGGCTTGATACTTCATCTAAAAAATGGCAATCGATTGGTAATGCCAGGCAGGTTAATTTTTCAAATCTTTCTCCCGGCGCATATACGTTCCAGGTAAAAGCACAAACGGGTAACGGTACCTGGAGTGGTAACAGTGCAATGCTGTCTTTCACTATAGCAGCTCCTTTTTGGAAAACATGGCAGTTTATAATTTCCTGTATTTTGATAATTATAGCAATTGTTTATCTTATTTATTATTACCGCGTAAAGCAATTGTTGCGCATTCAGCAGGTACGAAATACTATTGCAACTGATTTGCATGATGAAATAGGGTCAGCCCTTACCAATATCAATATACTTGCAGCACTTACGAATGTTTCCAGTCCACAAAAATCAAAAGAATTTTTGGCCCGGATAAGCGAAGAAGTGAATACGTCAAGCCAGTCACTGGATGATATTGTGTGGAGCATCAATTCGCAGAATGATAGTTTTGAGCAGATAGCTGCACGGATGCGCCGTTATGCAGCCGAACTATTCGAATCTGCTAATATTCAATACCAGCTTGAATTTGATGAAAAACTTTCGCAAAAAAAATTGCAAATGGAACAACGACGGGATCTTTACTTAATTTTTAAAGAGGCTGTGAATAATATTTACAAACATGCTTCCGCATCGGTGGTTGAAATAAAATTGCTCGCCCTGCAAAATAATTTTATACTCAAAATTAAAGACAATGGAAAAGGCTTCGACACATCTTTACCCACCGCCAGGAATGGCATAAAAAATATTGTAAAAAGAGCAAAAAAATGGAAAGGCAATGCTGCTATCAATTCATCACCGGATGAAGGAACTAGTATTATTGTTAGCATGCCGGTAATTTATAAATCACTCAAATGAGCTATTGTTTTTATTAAACAGTTGAAGTAATTTTAGAAGCTTATGTCCATTACTGTTATTTTATTTGAAGACAATGACCGCCTTCGGCAGTCGCTTACTTATTTATTAAATAATGATGAAGCGTATGAAGTGATTGGTGATTACAACAATTGCAATGATGCAAGTGCTATCATCTCAAAGTATAAGCCTGATGTGGTATTGATGGATATTGATATGCCCGGTGAAACTGGTATAAAAGGAGTGTCACTTATAAAAGAAGCCAGGCCGCAAACAGCGGTAATTATGTACACCGTTTTCGAAGATGATGATAAATTATTTCAATGCCTTTGTGCCGGAGCCAATGGCTATTTATTAAAGAAAACACCACCGGCGCAGCTC
>JBBRSI010000123.1:0-1795 GCA_038245585.1 Chitinophagales bacterium | reverse complement strand
TATTTTTCGCCAATGGTGAGGAAACCTCCGAATTCTATTACTACATATTCGATTTTCCCGGTAGTAACATCTATCATGATGTCTGCAATCTTTCCCATATCCTCGCCTTGTTCGTTATGAACTTTATCGCGAAGTATAGAAGTTGCTGCCAGGTATTTCAACGGCACGTTAGGATGAGATCCCTCACGATTAATACCAGTAAGATTTTCATTTTGTAAAGTATCCATGTTAATTTATTTTTTACGTTATTGAAATTTTCTATTGTTGATCAATATTATTACTAAATTTTTTCTTCTCGCTAATAATTTCTTAACCTTCAAGAATTGTACCCAAGATTTTTAATTTATTAATAACTCCCAGGTTTTGTTGCTGTCAGAGCTTGTACGGGAGAACTTAAGTAAATTGTATAAGAATAAAGTGAGGAAAATGCGGTTAATTTTTTTAAAAAAAGTAATAAGAAGAAGCGGTCTTGTTTTGGTAAGGCTGGATTATTTGGTAAATTTTGTGATATTTATTATTATAAAAAAATAAAATTTATGGTAGATTGTTTTCCGCATCAATATATAAGTTCACTTGAGATGAGAATCATTTATACAAAATGTTGAATATATTCATACGCCTTTTTTTAATTATCATTATTGCTACATGCAAATAACAGGCAAAAAATAAATTATTTATGAATTTTAAAGATGCTAGTACCAAAGAAATTGAGGAGATCATGCAAAAAGCATGGAAAGCTTTTCACGAGTTTAGAAAATTAAGTTTAAAACAACGTGCCGGTTTTATGAGAGCTATAGCTGTTGAGCTCGGGCTCCGTGGAGAAGAACTTATTCATACGGCAATGCTGGAAACAAACCTTCCTGAACCACGGCTAAAAAATGAACTTGGAAGAACTATTTTCCAGTTAAACAATTATGCAGATGCGTGTGAAAAAGGAGAGTGGCTGGAGGCAAGAATTGATACAGCTATTCCTGACCGGAACCCGCCAAAACCTGACATCAGGAAAATGTTGATACCGCTCGGGCCTGTAGTTGTTTTTGGCGCAAGCAATTTTCCATTTGCTTATTCGACCGCAGGCGGCGATACAGCAAGTGCATTTGCCGCCGGCTGCCCGGTAATTGTAAAGGCACATCCTGCGCATGCACAAACCAGTGAAATTGTTGCCGGAGCCATCTTAAAAACAGCGGATGCGCTTAATTTACCAGAAGGGATTTTTGCGCATGTCCATGGAAATTCTTTTGAAACAGGGCAGGCTCTCGTAATGCATCCTTATACAAAAGCTGTTGGCTTTACCGGATCAACGACAGGAGGAAAGGCCTTATATGATCTTGCAAATAAAAGAGACGAACCTATCCCCGTATTCGCGGAAATGGGTAGCATCAATCCCGTATTTTTACTGCCCGAAAAATTAAATCAATCAGCAGCAGATATTGCCAAAATGTATGCCGGTTCTATTACATTAAGCGTCGGCCAGTTCTGTACCAACCCGGGAATAATTATAGGAATTGATGGGGATGATCTCAATATGTTTATTGATGCTCTCGGAAAGGAAGTAAAACAACTATCGCCTGCAGCGATGCTTCATCCCGGTATTTATAAAAGTTACGTGGAAAAAAGAAAAAATGCTTTAGCACAGTACGGCGTTGAAACAGTTTCTGTGTCAATGATTGATGCTCTTGAAAACCAGGGTGCACCAACTATTGCCTCTGCATCAGGGAGGGCATTTTTAAATAATCCTGTACTTCATAAAGAAGTGTTTGGGCCTTACTCAATTATCATCCGTTGTAAAAACATG
>JBBRSI010000122.1:0-1880 GCA_038245585.1 Chitinophagales bacterium | reverse complement strand
GGTACTAAATCTTTTACTGTTGAAAGAAGCATTAATGCAAATGACTACGCAGGCATCAATACTGTTCCCGCAAAAGGTGTTGCCAGTAAATATAGTTATACCGATAAAAATCCATTGGATGGTATCAGTTATTATAGAATAAGAGAAAACGCAATCAATGGCACCAACACTTTCAGCCCGGTTATAAAAGTAGTGTTCAATGATAACGGCGTAATTTCTTTATATCCAAACCCCGCAAAAAATACGGTTACTGTAAAAGGTTTGAATAAAAATACTATAGCAACCATCCGCATCACAGATATGAATGGAAGAGAAATCAGTAAACAAAACTTTCAGCAAAGCAGCAGCGCAACACTTAATATCCGAGCACTTGCACAAGGCAGTTATTTTGTGCTGGTGGAGCAAAATGGAAAAGTTACGAAGTTGAGGATAGTGAAGGAATAATTGTGAATGGTGAATGGTTAATGGTTAATGTTTTGAAACCGGGAGTAGATGATATTTCCGGTTTTTTTTTCGTAATCAAGGTGATTAAAAATTTTGGTCGGCGACCAAAAATGGCAGCATCTTTTCGCTCTTTTTCAGGGAATAAAAGCCGAAGTCTCAGATATTATGCAGCTCATTCAGGGCGTAGAAGAAAAGTGTTTACCTTACCTCAGTGAAAATAGAAACAGGCCGGTAAAAATAAGTTATTGTCTAAAATAAATCCCTTTAAAGTGATCTTACCGATATTTGCAAAGAACACTTAATCATTCAAATATCAGCTTTTCACAAACCATATCAGACACACCCATTGAGTACCTGAAAGGTGTTGGGCCCATTCGCGCCGCGTTACTGCAAAAGGAATTAGGCATTTATCTTTTCCGGGATATGCTCAATCATTTTCCTTTACGACATATAGATAAAACATCTGTCCAAAGCATTAAAGATATAAGTCCTGAAACGGATTACATACAAGTTGCCGGCGTCATTTCTCAATTTGAAATTATTGGAGAAAAAACCGGCCGCCGGCTCGTTGCTTATATTACAGATGGCAGCGGCTATCTTGAACTTGTTTGGTTTCGCGGCATTCAATGGGTTCAAAAAAATCTTTTTATTGGGAAGAAATATTTAGTGTACGGAAAAATTTCCTGGTTCAATAGCCAGCCACAAATCTCGCATCCAGATATTGAAATGATGGAGGAGCAAATTGTAAAAGATAAATTTATTTATGAACCTGTTTATCCATCCACCGAAAAACTAAAAGCGCGGAATTTAAATGGCAGGCAAATTGCTAAATTGACGGCAACTATTTTTTCCCAAATACATGAAAAAGATATTCCTGAAAACCTGCCTCCAAAAGTTTTGTTGGAATTGAAATTAGTGGATAGGTATAAGGCATATTCAGATATACATTTTCCCAAAACCATGGACGATTTTAATGCTGCGGTGAGGCGCCTCAAATTCGAAGAATTATTTTTAGCACAAGTGCGTTTTAAAATGATTCGCAACCGCAGGCACCATAAAAGTACCGGTGTTTTATTTGAAAAAGTGGGTGATTTGTTCAATGAATTTTATGCCACCTGTTTGCCATTTGAACTCACCAATGCACAAAAAAAAGTTTTCAAAGAAATCAGGCAGGACACGGTTTCCGGACGGCAAATGAACCGATTATTACAAGGCGATGTGGGAAGTGGTAAAACGATAGTTGCACTGCTGGCACTCTTACTGGCCGGGGATAATGGCTTCCAGGGATGTATGATGGCGCCCACAGAAATATTGTCACAGCAACATTATGCCAGCATTCAAAAATTGATAAAAGATTTGCCGGTAAATGTTCATTTACTTACAGGAAGTACTAAAACCGCCGAAAGAAAAAAAATTCTAAAGGAATTGCAGGATGG
>JBBRSI010000121.1:0-1903 GCA_038245585.1 Chitinophagales bacterium | reverse complement strand
TCGACAATTTTTGTGGAGGAAAAATGAAAGTCATTTGCAACAAGCTTTACTGAGCCTGGATAAAATGATGCAGGGCGGAATTTATGATCAGATTGGTGGAGGCTTTGCAAGGTACAGCACGGATGAAAAATGGCTTGCGCCTCATTTTGAAAAAATGCTCTACGACAATGCCTTGCTTTTAATGGCCTATACCGAAGCGTATCAGTTGACAAAAGATAAAAAATATGCAGCCATTATGCTACAAACAATTCAATTTCTGGAAAGGGAAATGATGCAGGAAGCAGGTGGCTTTTACAGTGCACTGGATGCGGATAGTGAAGGCGTGGAAGGAAAATTTTATACCTGGGGGAAAAGAGAAATAGAGAATATTTTGGGAAAAGATGCTGCACTTTTTTGTCAGATTTATGATGTACAGGAAAATGGAAATTGGGAACACACGAATATTTTATGGCTGCCGGTTTCACTAAAAGAAATGGCAATTCAATTAAAAATGAGCACGGAAATTTTAAATGAAAAATTGAATTCCTGCAGGGAAAAATTACTAAGCGAAAGAAATAAAAGAATTCGCCCGGCCACGGATACTAAAATTCTTTCAGGCTGGAATGCCTTGCTTATTTCCGCATTATGCAAAGCATCAATGGCTTTGAATGATGATGCCATGCAGCAGCGCGCTATTTCTACAATGCTATTCCTGGAAAAAAATTGTATGGATGAAAATGAGCATTGGTTACATGCCGCATCCGCAAAGCCACGCCAGGCAGCATTCCTCGATGATCTCTCTTATATCATCGGAGCTTATATTTTATTACAGGAAATGACCGGTGAAACTGCCTGGCTGGATAAGGCAAGATCATTGACAGATTTTGTAATTGCAAATTTCAGTGATGCCGGGAATGATCTTTTTTATTTTACACCTTCTGGTCAAAGTGATATTTTGTACAGGAAAATTGAAATATATGATGGCGCCACGCCATCCGGGAATTCAATAATGGCCCAAAATCTTTCATATCTTTCTAAAGTATTTGATTTGAAAGACTGGGAAGAAAGATCTGTGAATATGCTTGATGCTATAGGGAAGAATATATTATTGCATCCATTATCATTTGGCAACTGGGCTTTGCAGGTACAGGCTATGATTGCAGGAATTCCTGAAATAGTAGTAACAGGGGCGAATGTAAATGAAACAATGCATGAAATTGTCCAGCATTATATTCCATCCCGGGTGCTTCAATTTGCATTATCCACAAATGATGAATTTCCTATGTTGAAAGAAAAAATTTTTGATAAAAGAAATGCAATGATATATTTGTGCCTCAATTATACTTGTGAAAAGCCGGTTAAGTCTGCTGAACAACTATTTTTGTTATTAAAATATTAAAGTAAATACAATAACGCTTATACTGATGCGTTTATATCCTTCGAGCGAATTTTTATGTAACCAGGTTGATCAAAAACCTGCTGAGCATTTGAAATTTGCCGATAACAGAAGAAATCCTAAATATTAATTGAAAATATATAATGAAGAGCCGCCTGTTAACCATTGCAACTTTATTTGCCTTTATCATTTTGGCTTCAAGTTGCTTTAAGAAAGGAAAAACAAAAGGACTTGTTCCGGATGATGGTCAGTTGCATGGCGTTGCTCCAAGCACGAAGGCAAGTATGACGAAACCTCCCGGCATGGTCTACATTCCACCGGGAACATTTCATATGGGACCGAGTGATGAAGATGTAAATTATAATTTTACTTCAAGAAATAAACAGGTCTCCATCAGCGGATTTTGGATGGACGCTACCGAAATTACCAATAATCAATACCGCCAGTTTGTTTGGTGGACTAAAGATTCGCTCGCTGCAGTTCAATTGGGTTTCTTCAAACAAGGACAGGAATCTGATACGGCCATTG
>JBBRSI010000120.1:0-1944 GCA_038245585.1 Chitinophagales bacterium | reverse complement strand
CGGGCAGATCGGCGTAGAACTAACGCTCGCACTCCGTGAAATTTTTGGAAAAAATTATGTAATCGCCTGCGACCTGCGCGAAGAGAGCATTTGGCTAAAAGGCAGTGGTCCGTATGTGCAAATGAATGTGTTGGAAAAAGAAAAATTACAAGCTTTTATTAAACAGCAAAAAATAACGCAGGTGTATTTATTGGCTGCAGTACTTTCTGCAACGGGTGAAAAAAATCCCATGCTGGCCTGGAACCTCAATATGCAGGGACTTTTGAACATCCTGGAAATTGCACGGGAAGAAAAATTACAAAAAGTGTATTGGCCTTCTTCTATTGCCGTTTTCGGGCCGACTTCTCCCAAAAAGAATTGCCCGCAACAAACGATCATAGAACCAATGACTGTTTATGGTATTAGTAAACTCGCCGGAGAATGCTGGTGTAATTATTATTTCGAACGATTTGGCGTGGATGTGCGCAGCCTGCGTTATCCCGGTTTGATCTCGTATAAATCAGATCCCGGTGGAGGCACGACGGATTATGCAGTGGAAATTTATTATGAAGCTTTGCGTCACCAGCAATACACATGTTTCCTCAGCGCGAATACATATTTACCGATGATGTATATGCCGGATGCCATACGTGCAACAATCGAATTGATGGAAGCCCCGGCAAAAAAAGTCAAAACACATACCTCTTATAATCTTGCCGGCATTAGTTTTTCACCGCGTGAAATTGCCAAAGAAATAAAAAAACATATTCCTTCATTTAAAATAAATTATGCGCCGGATTATCGCCAGCATATTGCAGATGGCTGGCCACAAAGTATTGATGATTCAAAGGCCAAAAAAGATTGGGGTTGGAAACATGAATATGACCTGGAAAAAATGACCATTGATATGCTGCAAAATTTATCGCGGAAAAATTAAACAATAAACGTCACGCCTTCAATCGCGAGTTCTGTTTTGGGAAACACAGGAATCGCTTCAGATAAAAATTCTTCCAGGCTTTCATACTTACTGCTGAAATGCCCAATCAGCAGTCGTTTCACAAGGGCAAGTCCCGCCAATTCCGCGGCCTGTACGGATGTGGAATGAAAACGTTCCATTGCCCTGTCCCTCAAATTATTCAGGTAAGTTGCTTCATGATATAAAAGTTCTGCGTGCTTAATTTTTTCTGCAATAGCCGGATAAAATTTAGTATCTGCGCAATACGCATATCGCTTTGGTGAAATATTTTGCGTAGTTAAAAGTTCATTTTTTATACAATCACCACCGGGCGAAATATAATCTTCACCATTTGATAAATTTCCATAAAAACTATAAGGAATATTTTGCGCAGCAATCTTTTTCATATCTAATTTGCGTGGTTTCTTTTTTTCTGTAATAATGAAACCAAAACAAGGAACGCGGTGTTGTACATGAAAACATGCTACCGAAAATTTTTCTTCATCCACAATTTTTGCTGCATCAGTGATCAAATGAAAAATGAGTTCATAAGGTAAAACTGCATTCACTACATCCAGTTGAATTTGTATCACTTTTTCCAAACCGGGCGGAGAATAAATATGCAAAGCCGTTTGCCGGTTTTGCAAACTATAACTGGTCAATAACCCAATCAAACCATAATAATGATCGCCATGCAAATGGGAAATAAAAATATGATTGATCTTACTGCGTTTGATTTTGTAACGGCTCATTTGCATTTGTGTGCCTTCCCCGCAATCGATCAGTAATAATTGGTCTTCAATAGTCACCACCTGCGCTGTCGGATGCCTTTCATGTGCAGGCAGCGCAGAATTATTTCCGAGAATCGTAACAGCAAACATGCAGTGATTTTATAAATAAGAAAAAATAATTTAAAAAATGAAGATACAAGTTTCAGCTAAATATTATTTGCGGAAATATTAAAATGTGAACCCATTTATAATGCAAGCATTATTTTTGAAAAAAAATTT
>JBBRSI010000119.1:0-2154 GCA_038245585.1 Chitinophagales bacterium | reverse complement strand
TTTTATATTGTAATTTTATACTTTCAACATTAAACTGAATTACCTTTTTCTTAAAGAAAAAACTTATGCCACAGTTTCCTGATTTATTGGTTCATGCGATCCCGGCATTTATTATACTCATCATTCTTGAAGTGATCTTCGCCGTGAAAACGCAGCGGGAATTATATGAAGTAAAAGATGCAGCAACAAGTATTGCACTGGGACTGGGAAATTTGATCTCCGGCATTTTTACAAAAACGCTGATCCTGTTCGTTTTTTATTTTTTATACCAGTTCCGCATTTTTACAATTCCCTGGACTGCATGGTGGGCCTGGGTTTTAATATTTATCGCGGATGATCTCAGTTATTATTGGTTTCACCGAGTGAGCCATAGTGTGCGGTTTTTCTGGGCCAGTCATGTAGTACATCATTCTTCAGAAAAATATAATTTGGCCGCGGCATTAAGACAAACATGGACGGGAAATATTACCGGTTCATTTTTATTCTGGAGCTGGATGCCGTTGGTTGGTTTTGAACCTGCAATGATTTTGACGATGCAGGCCGTTAGTCTTTTATATCAATTCTGGATTCATACAGAAAGTATTGGTAAAATGCCGAAATGGTTTGAAGCTGTTTTTAATACGCCTTCTCATCACCGCGTGCATCATGGTACGGATTTAATTTATTTGGATAAAAATCATGCGGGGATTTTAATAATCTGGGATAAACTTTTCGGCAGTTTCCAGGAAGAAAAATTTCGTCCGAAATATGGCCTTACCAAAAATGTTCACACATTCAATCCCGTCTTCGTTGCTTTCCATGAATGGAGAAATATGGCGCTGGACCTGCGCAAGGCAAAAAACTGGAAACAGGCTTTTCATTATATGTTTGATAGTCCCGGCTGGAGCCACGATGCAAGTAGTAAGACCACGCGACAACTCCGGAAAGAAAAAGAAAATCAATCTTAATAAGCTTCCTGTTAAGATTTTTCAAAAATACAGGAATGGTTTAGGCGTTTACGAATACTATCGTAATTTGCCTGAGAAATTGCATTATTATGATAAAGAAAGACGTGCTTAAACCAACTGAAAGCGAGTTGGAAATTTTAAATGTACTATGGGAAAGAGGTGAAGCCACCGTGAAACAAGTGCATGAAAAACTGAGTGAGCATAAAACTAGTGGTTATACAACAACGCTCAAACTCATGCAGATCATGCACGAAAAAGGCATCGCCAAAAGGGACGATTCCAATAAGACGCATATATACCAGGCGAACATTAGCCGGGATAAGACCCGTTCACAAATGGTGAAGAAAATGGTACAAGCTGCTTTCGGCGGTTCCACTTCATTATTGGTAATGCAGGCTTTGGGAAATAAAACAACTACTAAAGAAGAGCTGGAAGAAATTCAGCAATTTCTGGACAACCTGAAATAAATTTTCATGGAATTATTTTTCCAGCATATTTTTTTCCAATCTTTGGGAAAGGCCATTGTTAATAGCCTTTTCCAGGGTTTATGCATTTTTTTATTGGTAAAAATTGTACAGGCTTTCACGAACAATTCTGCCAAAAAATATTTTCTTTTCCTCACTGCTCAATTTTTACTTTCGCTCCTTTTTATCATAACTTTTTTTACTAATTATTCCGGGTCAAAAACAAATTATTCTTTTCTTCAAAATAGTTTTTCAAATTTAAACATTGGCACAACCAGCTTCAAAACTTTCATTACACAATTGTATGAACCTGCGATATGGAATAATGTATTCAGCATTTTAGCTCTTGCTTATTTTATCGGGCTCATTGTTTTTGCTACCCGCTGGATATTCTCCTGGCGTGCTACACAACAACTCAGAAACACTGAAATTTTTAAAGGAACTGCAGAGCTAAGAATTTTTACGGAACAAGCTGCGGGGCGAATGAATATTAAAAGAAAAATTCAAATATACATTTCAAAATTAGCGAAAAGTCCAATGACAATTGGTTTTTTTAAACCCATTATTTTACTACCGATTGCAGGCATCAATCATTTAACACAGGAGCAATTAGAAGCAGTGATCCTGCATGAACTGGCGCATATACAAAGAGCTGATTATTTATTGAACCTTTTACAATCATTCGCTGAATTGATTTTATTTTTCAATCCATTCGCTCATTTACTTTCCAAAAATATTCACCT
>JBBRSI010000118.1:0-2163 GCA_038245585.1 Chitinophagales bacterium | reverse complement strand
ATGCAATTTTTATTTTCACCCGTTTTAGGAAATCTCAGCGATAAATATGGCCGTCGGCCAGTTTTGTTATTTTCACTTTTTGGTTTTGGCATAGATTATTTATTCCTGGCATTCGCGCCAACTATCGGCTGGTTATTTGTAGGCCGGGCAATTGCCGGCATTACCGGCGCGAGTTTTACTACCGCCACTGCATATATTGCAGATATCAGTACACCGGAAAAAAGAGCACAAAATTTTGGACTGATCGGCGCTGCATTCGGACTTGGATTTATTATTGGGCCGGTGCTTGGTGGTGTGCTTGGACAATATGGCTCAAGGGTGCCGTTTTATGCGGCAGCAATTTTAAGTTTGCTGAACTGGTTATATGGCTACTTTATTTTACCCGAATCATTGAGCAAAGAAAATCGCCATGCATTTCACTGGAAACGCGCGAATCCATTGGGTTCTTTAATGGCATTAAAAAAATATCCTGCTTTTACCGGGCTAATCACTTCACTCGTGTTGGTGTATTTATCAGCGCACGCTGTGCAAACAACATGGACGTATTACAACATGGAAAAATTTAACTGGGATGAAAAAATGGTGGGTTATTCATTGGGCTTTGTCGGCCTCATGATCGCCATTGTACAGGGTGGATTGATACGTAAAATTTTGCCGAAGATTGGCCCGCATCGTGGCGTGTATATTGGTTTGATTTTATATAGTATTGGCTATATTTTATTTGCCTTTGCTTCGCAGGGCTGGATGATGTTTCTTTTTATTATTCCATTTGCTTTGGGTGGCATTGCAGGGCCATCCATTCAGGGAATCATCTCCAATGAAGTACCTGCGAATGAGCAAGGCGAATTACAAGGTGCATTAACGAGTATGATGAGTGCAACCGCTATAGTTGGGCCATTGCTGATGACGGGATTATTTGCTTATTTTACAAAACTCGGCGCACCTATAAATTTTCCGGGAGCACCATTTTTAATGGGTGCAATTTTTACAATTGTTAGTGCCATTTTTGCGTATAAAAATTTAAAAGCAAAAAGGCATCTACATTCTTAAAATTATTTTTTCATAGGCATTTTCGCCTGCATTTCTGCTGCTACACTTTCAGGGTCTGGATGTTGAGTGCCGCGATGACAAGTGACGCAGGACACAACTTGTATCGTGTCTGCACGGGTTGAACTATCAAAGTTGAAATAATTTGCATTAATTGCCATTGTCATTCTTAACATATGCCGGGCCATCAGTTTTTCAGGCTTATCATCACTAGGGAAATCCCATTTATCTTCGGCCACATTACGCACATGACAAAAGCTACACTTCACGTTCAACGCGGCTTTGAAGCCATCCATAATCTGATCAAGGCTGTCATCGCTGATGTCCTTTGGAAGTACCTGCAAATTTTTATGATCTTCAAATTTTGGTTTTGTTTTGGTCGTTGTAAATGCTGTAGCAATGCATGTAATTGATGTAATTAATAAGATAACTAAGGTCATTTTATTTTTACTGAAAAAATTCATAAGTGGTATTATTTGAAACGAATATAAAAACAATTCAAATGAAAAATATTTTTTCTCAGTTAATTTTTATGACTGGCAAATTGCCTGCTTCCTCACTTCATCCATCGTTTCCATTTGCAGGATCGTATCTGCATGGCTCATCATTGAACTTTCTGTTTTTCCTTCACGCAAACATTCCATTACATGAGTGATCTCATACTGTAACCCAAATCCGCCTGCAAATTTTACAGGAATAATTTCTTTATTTATAATACCGGCAGAACTGTATTCAAAAAATTCTAATGGTGCATGAAAACGATGTGGTAATTTAATAAAACCTTTACTTCCTCCAATAAAAGACTCTACCGGTAAATTAGAAAGATAGGTGCAGATATTTTGTGCTACAGCACCATTATTATAGGAAAAAGTCATTGCTGTTTGAAGATCAATATTTGTAGCACTCATAGTCATTTGCGATTGTATATATGCTGGTTTTCCAAGCACCTGCAATGCCATGAAAATTGTGTAAACCCCAATATCAAGTAAACTTCCACCAGCCAATTCTTTTTTCATTAATCTTTGCGGTGCATCTGTTGCAGGAATATAGCCAAATGAATTGAGCATTGTTGTCACTTCACCAATCATACCGGTTGAAATCATTTCCTGCATTTTT
>JBBRSI010000117.1:0-2252 GCA_038245585.1 Chitinophagales bacterium | reverse complement strand
TTTAGCCCGGAAAATTTGAAAAACTTTTTGGAAGAAATTTTTTCCAAAGTAACAATTGCAGAAAATCCTGAATTTAGTTTTGAAGGCCATCCAAATAATACTACGCACGAACACCTGGAAACCTTATACAGACTGGGTTTCAGGCGGGTTAGTTTTGGCGTACAGGATTATGACCTCAAAGTGCAAAAAACAATTAATAGGTTACAACCTTTTGAAAATGTAGAACGTGTAACAAATTGGGCGCGCGAAATTGGCTATAAAAGTATCAGTCATGATTTGGTTTTTGGTTTGCCTTTTCAAACCTGGGAAACGATGAAAGCAACAATGGAAAAAACAAATTTGTTGCATCCTGACCGCATTGCATTTTATTCCTATGCGCATGTTCCCTGGATCAAAGGCGTGGGTCAGCGTGGCTTTGATGAAAATGATCTTCCGTTACCTGAAGTGAAACGTGCCTTGTATGAAAATGGAAAATCATTTTTAGAAGAAATGGGTTATGCGGAAATTGGTATGGATCATTTTTCATTGCCATCGGATGATCTTTATATTTCCCTGCAACAAAAAAAGATCCACCGGAATTTTATGGGCTATTCCTCTTCCTCCACAAAATTGATGATTGGTCTCGGCATGTCTGCCATCAGTGACAGCTGGTATGCATTTGCACAAAATGATAAAACAGTGGAAAGTTATACGCAACAAATAAATGAAGGAAAGTTGCCTGTTTTTCGGGGGCATATTTTAAATGAAGAAGACCTGATTGTTCGCCGCCATATTCTCAATCTCATGTGTCTCCTGGAAACTTCCTGGGAAAATAAAAATATGCAATTGCCCGAAATGCCTGCTATCATTGAACGATTGAAAGAAATGGAAGCAGATGAACTTATTCATCTCGAAGAAAATAAATTACACGTAACAGAAAAAGGCAGAGCTTTCGTACGCAATATCGCCATGGCATTTGATTTGCGCATGATCAGCCATCAGCCGGAAACGAGGGTTTTTTCCATGACTATTTAAATTATTTTTTATTTCATAAAAAAAATATGTACGAATATATTTCCAGTAAAGCATTATTTGAAAGAGCACAAAAAAGTATTCCCGGTGGAGTAAATTCTCCGGTAAGGGCTTTTAAAAGTGTGGGCGGCACGCCATTATTTATTTCAAAAGCGGAAGGCACTTATTTATATGATGCAGATAAAAATAAGTATATAGATTTTATTGCTTCCTGGGGGCCGATGATTTTAGGGCATGCAAATAAAAAAGTTGTAAAAGCGATACAGGAACAAGCCATACAATCCACTTCATTTGGTGCGCCCACTTTGTTAGAAATTGAAATGGCGGAATTAATAAAAAGCCTTGTATCAAATATTGATTTGATAAGAATGGTGAATAGCGGCACGGAAGCTTGTATGAGCGCGTTAAGACTGGCGAGAGGTTTTACAGGAAAAAATAAATTTATCAAATTTGATGGTTGTTATCATGGCCATGCAGATGCATTTTTAGTAAATGCGGGAAGTGGTGTTGCCACGATGAACATACAAAATGTGCCGGGCATTCCGGCGGCCGTGAGTGGTGATACATTGACTTGCGCTTATAATAATTTAGGAGAAGTTTCAAGGCTTGTGCAAGAAAATAAAAATGAAATTGCTGCAATAATTGTGGAGCCGGTTGCAGGAAATATGGGTTGTGTTTTACCAAAAAAAGATTTTTTAGAAGGCCTTCGTAAAATTTGTGATACAGAAAATATCCTGCTCATCTTTGATGAAGTGATGACAGGATTTCGTTTGGCACCTGGTGGCGCACAGGAAAAATTTGGTATCAATGCAGACCTTGTAACGTATGGAAAAATTATCGGTGGCGGTTTACCAGTTGGCGCTTTTGCGGGAAGAAAAGAAATTATGGAACATATTGCGCCTTTGGGAAATGTATATCAAGCGGGCACGCTAAGTGGGAATCCATTGGCAATGTCGGCAGGCATTGCGGTTTTATCTCAATTAAAAGAGAACCCGGAAATTTTTGAAAGCCTGGATAAAAAATGCAATTATTTAGTGAAGGGATTACAGGAAGTGTTTAAAGAATCCGGAATTCCCTTTACCATCAATCATATTGGGTCTATGCTGAGTATTTTCTTCACAGGTACATCCGTTAATGATTTTGCAGAAGCTGCCAATGCCGATGCAAAAATCTTCCCCAAATTTTTTCATGCCATGCTGAAAAGAGGCTGTTACCTCCCGCCTTCTGCCTTTGAGAGCTGG
>JBBRSI010000116.1:0-2262 GCA_038245585.1 Chitinophagales bacterium | reverse complement strand
GTACCCAATAATTTTTTCTCAAAAATTACCGCATAACCAACAATAGAAACCGGCGCTTTTTCCCCTATATTTTTTTCAAAATCAGCTGGTAATAAAAAAGCCTTTTTTTGAAGTAATACTTTCGCGGCTTCCTTTG
Organism: Chitinophagales bacterium; assembly: GCA_038245585.1. Lineage (GTDB taxonomy): Bacteria > Bacteroidota > Bacteroidia > Chitinophagales > Chitinophagaceae > JAFDXJ01. The sequence continues at coordinate 2,126 of JBBRSI010000116.1, read as the reverse complement.
AATTTACATCATCAAATTTCAATAAAGTTTTATCTATAGAATTCGCTTTTCCATTTTCAATAAAATATGGGAGATAACTGTTCGGTTGCATTTCCAAAAATATAGTCTTCACATTTTTAAAATTGTTTTTTTTACCCAAAATATGATGCAGCATCACTTCCCCGTTTAAGCCGGAAATAGCAGTGATTTTTCCAATAAGTTCATATTTCATTTCATGGCCATTCATAATCTTCTGTAATTAAAGGCTTGTAAAATTAAAGTTTATAACACTTTTAAATAAACATAAAAAAATCCCTGCATATAAATACAGGGATTAAATATATAAATTGAAAAGTTATGTTTATGCTTCAGAAGTTTCACCAGTCTGTGGCATATCTGCTGTTTCAGCAACAGGCTCTTCGGCTGGCTTTTCAGCAACAGGCGCTTTTACTTCTTCCACTTTTTGTACGATTGGGGCAACAGGTCTTTGTGCACGCTGATGTTTTTTATGATCATCAGAACGTCGCTTAGAATTTTTTTCATGCTCATCATGCCATGCCTGGAATTTAACCATGGCTGTAGCTTCGTCGAACAAGCCAAGTTTTACACCGCGCAATAAATGCTTGAGGAACAATACACCTTTATAGGAGAGAATTCTACGAACAGTATCTGTTGGTTGAGCACCTTTGTGCAACCATTCAAGCGCTTTTTGCCTGTCCAGCAAAATAGTTGCCGGAACGGTCAACGGATTGTAAGTACCAATTTTCTGGATGAATTTTCCATCGCGTGGTGCTCTTGCGTCTGCAATTACGATAAAATAGAATGGTCTTTTCTTAGAACCATGTCTCTGTAGTCTGATTTTTACTGCCATGTTAAATAGAAATTTAAAGGCTTAATTAATAAGGTTAACAATAAATTTGGAAGGCGAAGCTAAGACAAAAACTGAAACTAAAAAGAGAAATTCATTTTTTTTTAAAAATATTCTGTAAATGTTGATTATCGCTTGTAGCCGGGCATTTTTGGAATGGGCATTTTATTCATGTTTTTCATCATTTGGCGCATTTGGTCAAATTGTTTCATTAATGCATTTATATCCGCAATATCTTTTCCAGCACCGCGAGCCAAACGTTGCCGGCGGCTTTGACTAATTACATCCGGATTTGCCCTTTCATAAGGTGTCATACTTTTAATAATCGCTTCAATTCCCTTAAAAGCATCATCTTTTATATCAATATCTTTCATCGCTTTTCCCATTCCGGGGATCATACCCATAATATCTTTGAGATTTCCCATTTTTTTGATCTGCTGTAATTGCTCCAGGAAATCCTGGAAATCAAACTGGTTCCGGCGAATTTTCTTCTCCAGTTTTTTGGCCTGTTCTTCATCATAATTTTCCTGCGCTTTTTCTACGAGACTGGTGATATCTCCCATTCCCAGGATCCGCTGCGCCATCCGTTCCGGGTAAAACTCATCCAGGGTTTCCATCTTTTCACCACTGCTCACAAATTTGATGGGTTTTTCTACGGTATATTTTATGGATAAAGCCGCACCGCCGCGGGTATCTCCGTCTAATTTTGTAAGCACAACGCCAGTAAAATCCAGCCGGTCATTAAATGCCTTCGCAGTATTCACTGCATCCTGACCGGTCATACTATCCACCACAAATAATATCTCAGCAGGCTTTACGGCCGATTTGATATTTGCAACTTCTGTCATCATAGCTTCATCAATAGCAAGCCGGCCCGCTGTATCGATGATGACCACATTTTTATTTAATTTTTTCGCTTCTTCAATCGCATTTTTAGCAATTTGAACCACGTCTTTATTATCAGGTTCACTGTAAACCTGTACGCCAACTTGTTCTCCAAGTACATGCAATTGCTCAATGGCAGCGGGACGATATACGTCAGCGGCAACTAATAATGGGCTTTTGCCTTTTTTATTTTTTAGAAAATAAGCGAGTTTCCCGCTCAAAGTTGTTTTACCACTACCCTGCAGACCGGCAATTAAAATCACGGCTGGTTTTCCTGTAATATCGAATGCTGCCTGGCTGCCTCCCCTCAATTCGGTCAATTCATCCTTCACAATTATCCCCATCAACTGGCCAGGACTTATGGCATTGAGTCCGTTTTCGGCCGTCGCGGTGT
>JBBRSI010000115.1:0-2267 GCA_038245585.1 Chitinophagales bacterium | reverse complement strand
CCAGCCTGCATTGTATGCAAATGCATTATTAAAAATAGCCAAGCTGCAGGTGGCGCCTGTTCTGGCATTATCTGCCGCAGGAAAAAAAGGTCAATTGAAATTGCGCGTGCAAAGATTGTTTTCAACTTCACCAAAAAAACCGTACAAATTATTGGCCGGCATGATCGCATGTTTATGCCTGGCGATTTTTTTGCGCATTCAATTTTTCCAACACAATGAAAAAATTGTTAGCCATGCAAATACTGTTTACAAAACCGTACAGTACGATGGGTTGATGGATATGCGTTTTTCAAACATTAAAGATGCAAAAACCATCATAGATTTCCATAAAAAAGAAATTAAAAAAGCAACTGCAAAAAAAGAAAGAGTACCGCAAAAAATAGTTTCTAAAAAAATAAATGAAACTGCAATAGCGAAGAATCAATCCCCTAAATTACAAAGTGCTTCATTAAAAAATATAAAGTCAACCAAAAGTATTTCTATTGAAACGCAGCCGGATGATAATGCCGAAATGAATTTCGTTTTTGCATCCGTGAAAACTATGCTTGATAGTATGAATAAAGTCTCCACACAGCTCAATAAAAGCGAACTGACTTCTCTCGCATCTACCAACTCAATGCAAATTTCACGTGCTGCCTATACTTTTAACACGGGGGATACCGCTGTGAATAGTTCCATGCACCAGGCAATAATTTTAGTTTCTAAACTTCCTTCCAAATCTGAAAATGAAATTAATTACCAGGTGGAAATCATGGGCAACAACGGGGAAATTATTTCTTATACACTTTCTATGAAAGTTTACCAGTAAAATTTTATTCAAATATTTTTACTAACTTGCAGGCTTATTTAAATGCATGAAATTCCTATTACTTAATCTTGATTTCCTCGACCATCCTGTTTACCGGCAGTAATACTCCTTTCTTATAAGGAATTCTCTATCTTTTTTTCATTCAATTTTAAAACTCAAATGATGTTAGATATACAGGAAAAATTATCTGCAGAAGAAAAATACTTTCTGCAACTCGAGGAAAAATATGGCGCGCACAATTATCATCCTTTACCCGTTGTTTTGGAAAAAGGCCGCGGCGTATTTGTGTGGGATGTAAATGGCAAAAGGTATTTCGATTTTTTAAGTGGTTATTCCGCTATAAACCAGGGGCATTGTCATCCACGTATTATTGATGTCTTAAAAAATCAGGCTGAAAAACTCACGCTTACTTCCCGCGCATTTCATAGTAATGTCTTAGGTGAATATGAAAAATTCATCACTTCATTTTTTCATTATGATAAAGTATTGCCGATGAACAGTGGCGTTGAAGCTGTGGAAACAGGCATTAAACTTTGTCGTCGCTGGGGTTATGTAAATAAAGGCATCCATGAAAATGACGCAAGAATTATTGTGTGTGCAGAGAATTTTCATGGCAGAACTTCTACAGTGATTTCATTTAGTACAGATCCACTTTCCCATAAAAATTTCGGACCATTTATGCCGGGTTTTGATATCATTCCCTTCAACGATATTCCTTCTTTGGAAAAAGCATTGCAAAATAAAAATATTGCAGGATTTTTGGTAGAACCTATACAAGGTGAAGCCGGCGTGGTAGTTCCGGATGCGGGTTATTTAAGCAAAGCAAAAGCGCTTTGTGAGCAATACAATGTTTTATTTATCGCAGATGAAATTCAAACAGGACTAGCGCGTACCGGCAGAATGCTGGCCTGCGATCATGAAGATGTGCGGCCTGATATTTTATTATTAGGTAAAGCGTTAAGCGGCGGCACTTTACCGGTGTCTGCGGTACTTGCGGATGATGAAATTATGCTGAATATAAAAGCCGGCGAACATGGTTCTACGTATGGCGGAAACCCGCTTGCCTGTGCAGTTGCAATAGAATCATTGAAAGTTTTGGATGAGGAAAAATTGACGGAAAATGCAGAAGCAATGGGTAAAATTTTACGTCATGGCATTGAAGCAATGAATTCACCTTTTATTGTATTGGTTCGCGGAAAAGGTTTACTCAATGCGATCGTTATCAAACACGATAATCCCGAAGCCGCGTGGGATCTTTGCGTGGAATTAAAAAATAATGGTTTGTTGGCCAAGCCAACGCATGGAGATAAAATTCGTTTTGCACCACCATTGGTTATTACAGAAGATGAGATTGTGGAATGTTTTGCTTTCTTTAAAAAATCACTGGAGATTTTGGTGAAATAATTGACAATATTTTTAATTCATAAAAAGCGAATTTCTCCATGTTGAAATTCGCTGT
>JBBRSI010000114.1:0-2279 GCA_038245585.1 Chitinophagales bacterium | reverse complement strand
GAACCCGATTGCTTCTGCCATACAACTTTGCCGCAGTGTGTTTACCGGGCAGGAGGTTGACTGGCAGGGCGTAGCCATAGGAAGCAGTGTTGCCATCGTGTTATTTTTTATCGGCATTTATACATTCAGAAAAACAGAATCATACTTTGCCGATTTAGCATAATTATGAAACCAATATTAGAAGTACAGCATTTAACCAAGAAGTTTAAAATTGGCGCCAAACAGGAGCCTTACCTTTCGTTGCGTGACGCTTTGGCCAAGCCGTTTAAGAAAAAAGCTAAGGAAACAAGTACATTCCTTGCACTAGATGATGTGTGTTTTAATGTAATGCCGGGGCAGAGTGTAGGTATAATCGGAAGAAATGGAGCCGGTAAAAGTACACTGCTTAAAATTTTAAGTAAGATAACACCTCCATCTTCTGGTAAAATAATTTGCCGGGGCCGGGTTGCGAGTTTGCTGGAAGTAGGAACCGGTTTTCATCCTGAACTAAGCGGTCGTGAAAATATTTTCATGAACGGAAGTATTTTGGGCATGCGTAAGTTTGAAATAACAAAACACTTTGACTCTATTGTTGATTTCAGTGGTGTTGAAAAGTTTATCGACACACCTTTAAAACGCTACAGCAGCGGGATGCAGTTGCGACTGGCATTTGCAGTTGCAGCTTTCCTTGAACCTGAAATACTGGTAATTGACGAAGTGCTGGCAGTTGGTGATGCAGAGTTTCAGAAAAAATGTTTGGGCAAAATGGACGAAGTGAGTAAAAGCGGGCGCACAGTATTGTTTGTGAGTCATAACATGGGGGTTATAGCAGATCTTTGCCAAAAAGGGATATTATTAAATCATGGCAAACTGATAATGGACGATGATGCAAGAACTGTGCTTGATAAATACAATACTTCCCTGTCGTCTTCATTGGCATCTTATCAAAACGGTGCCGTAAACAGTTCAGAAAATTTACAGATTGAATCCGTAGTAATGGAAAGCAGGAGCGGAAATAATATTTTTTCTTTCGAGGAGGATATCAATATAACTATAAACATTAAAATGGGTCATGGTTTTTTCGATGGAGTAAATTTAGGGATGTCTCTTTTGGATAAATGGAAAAGAAAAGTTTTTACCACACACCATAAAATAGAAAATCCTCAAAAAACAACATACAGTTTAAAGATACCTCGTGAAATCTTTCTTACCGGCGACTATTCTCTTGATGTTGCACTGTTTGTACCACAGGGTGTGGTCTTTCAATATTTAAAAGATATTTGTGTATTTTATATTTCAGACCTTTCTTCAGGTTTGTCTCAATATGCAAATGCAGATACGGGAATAATAAATTTGCCTTGCAAATGGGAATAAAAAGAATTTTAAGAAAAGCAGCCCGTGTATTGGGTATCAAAAGCGAAGTTCGTTTGCCAGACGGGCATTTCAGACTGCATGGCTCTGCTGAAGCAAAAAAATCCACTATCGGAAATTACACTTATGTTTCAACCGGCACACTCATCCAGTCTGCTGATATTGGAAAATTTTGTTCAATTGGTCCTAATACCGTAATTGGTTATGGTAATCATCCGGTAAATTTTATTTCAACATCACCAATGTTTTACCATACAGGTATCATTTTTGGAAAAACTTTTGCTCCTGAAGAGGCATTTGAAACTTTTGAAAGAGTCTCAATAGGAAATGACGTTTGGATAGGAGCCAACGTGTATATAAAAAACGGAGTGTCGATAGGAGATGGATGTATAGTTGCGGCAGGAGCTGTTGTTGTGAAGGACGTGCCTCCTTATGCTATTGTTGGCGGAGTGCCTGCAAAGGTCATACGAAACAGATTTCCGGAAGATATTATAAAAGCATTGCTTAAAATTCAATGGTGGAACTGGAATGATGAGTTGCTTCATAAAAACCAGCATTTTTTCATTTCGCCGGACGTAGACATTATTAAGAAATTTATAGAACAATGCAATGCTGACTGAAAATTTAAGGCACCTGGAATGAATAAACCGAACGATATGAGAATAGAAGATGGCGTACGGCTGGCAGATACGAAGATTACAAAATCCAACATGTACTACCTGCACTACAAGCCTTTTCATGCACAGCTTTTTAAAGCTATCCACTCTTTTGCTAGGGGAAGATTACTGGATATTGGTTGCGGCAATAAACCTTATGAAACAATATTTCAGGGAATTACAGATGAATATGTTGGCTGCGATATCATGCAATCGAGCCTGCAAAAAGTAGATGTGTTATGCCCGGCAAATAATATTCCACTGCCTGATAAT
>JBBRSI010000113.1:0-2294 GCA_038245585.1 Chitinophagales bacterium | reverse complement strand
TTACATATAAAATTCAATTGTTGAACAAAGTTTTTAAACTTCCTGTAGTATTTTTGTACATCTTGACATCTATCAATTCCCTGAATTTATGACCTGGAAACAGTTATTCACTTCTTCGATAGGAAAAAAATTCGTTATGGCTTTCACAGGATTTTTTCTTATCACTTATCTTATCATACATGCTTCTATAAATGCAACGATTTTTTACAATGATGGTGGAGTTACATTTAACCGGGCTGCTACCTTTATGAGCCATAATTTTTTTATCAGGCTTATGGAAATTGGATTGTTCGCAGGTTTTCTGCTCCACATTGTACAAGGTCTTTTATTGTGGAGGCAGAATAGCGCAGCAAGAAAAATATCTTATCAGAAACACAATTACCCACCCAAAATAAAATGGTATAGCCGAACTATGGGCTGGCTTGGCACATTTTTATTATTGTTCCTCGTAATGCATTTATATCATTTTTGGGCAGGTACTAAAAATGAAATGTATTTCAAAGGGCCACAGGTTAACTTATATAATGAAATGAAAGAGATTTTTACAAATCCTTTGTTATTTTCTTTATATATCATCGGGCTTATTTCTCTTTTGTTTCACCTGTTGCAAGGCTTTCAAAGTGCATTCCAGACTTTCGGCATAAACCACAGAAGATGGACACCTATTATAAAAGGTATAGGGATTTTTTATTCAGTTGCAATCTGCATATTATTTGCTTTTATGCCGGTTTCATTTATGGCGGGGTGGCTTAAATAAAAATTGTTTGGGACGGAAACGTTTCTTTTCAAAATAAATTTATACTAACGTATGGCATTAGACGCAAAAATCCCTGAAGGAGAGCTTGAGAAAAAATGGACAGAATATAAAAGCCATGTAAAACTCGTAAGCCCTGCTAATAAAAGAAGGCTTGAAGTAATTGTTATTGGAACGGGCTTGGCAGGCGCGTCCGCTGCTGCATCACTTGGTGAATTGGGTTATAAAGTAAAGGCATTTTGTTTTCAGGATAGCCCACGGCGTGCGCATTCTATAGCTGCACAGGGAGGTATTAACGCAGCTAAAAATTATCAAAATGATGGAGACTCCGTTTTTAGGCTTTTTTATGAAACTATAAAGGGAGGTGATTATCGGGCACGTGAGGGAAATGTTTACCGCCTTGCAGAAGTAAGTGCTTCCATCATTGATCAATGCGTGGCGCAGGGAGTTCCCTTTGCCCGTGAATATGGCGGGTTGCTTAGTAATCGTTCATTTGGCGGAACCCAGGTTCAGCGTACTTTTTATGCAGCAGGGCAAACCGGGCAGCAATTATTGCTTGGCGCTTATGGTGCACTTGAAAGGCAGGTTGCACTTGGAAATGTAACCATGTACACACGTCACGAAATGCTTGACATTGTAAAGATTGACAGCAAGGCGAGGGGCATCATTGCCAGGGACCTTATAACAGGAAAATTGGAAAGGCATTTTGGCCATGCAGTGCTGATATGTTCAGGTGGTTATGGTAATGTTTTTTATTTAAGCACGAATGCGATGGGAAGCAATGTAACTGCAGCATGGAAGGCACATAAAATAGGAGCATGGTTTGCCAATCCATGTTTTACGCAAATACATCCTACATGCATTCCCGTTAGCGGCGATCATCAGAGCAAGCTTACGCTTATGAGTGAGAGCCTGAGAAATGATGGAAGAATTTGGGTACCAAAAAATAAAGATGAAAAACGCAGAGGGGCCGAGATTCCTGAAGAAGACCGTGATTATTACTTGGAAAGAAGATACCCGGCATTTGGAAATCTTGTTCCCCGTGACGTAGCTTCCCGTGCTGCAAAAGAAAGATGCGATGCGGGTTACGGTGTCGGCACCACGAAGATGGCAGTATACCTTGATTTTGCTGATGCCATAAAAAGATATGGCAAAGTTGAAATAGGAAAAAGAGGAATGGCGGAAAGTAATGATGGAACTGTTATTGGTTTAGGCAAAGAAGTAGTTCAAGAAAAGTATGGTAATCTTTTTGAGATGTATGAAAAGATAACCGGCGAAAATCCTTATAATGTTCCAATGAGAATTTACCCGGCTGTTCATTATACCATGGGTGGGCTTTGGGTTGATTATGAGCTTATGACTACAGTACCCGGCTTGTATTCGTTGGGCGAAGCAAATTTTAGTGATCATGGAGCCAATCGTCTTGGAGCATCCGCATTGATGCAGGGACTTGCTGATGGTTATTTTGTAATTCCTTATACGCTTGGCAACTACCTGGCAGACGATATAAGAACGCCACCTATTCCTACTTCGCATCCTG
>JBBRSI010000112.1:0-2331 GCA_038245585.1 Chitinophagales bacterium | reverse complement strand
TCCATTTTTTTGCTTTGGGATTAAATGGTGAAATAAGCGTTGCAATTGCAGGGTAAAGGCGAAGAAATAAAAGATAAAATATTTTTCCCATTTTCTACTGGTTATGTAAAGAAACGGAATTCATTTGGAACAGTCCTGTTCACAGGTAATTTATTCTTTGTTTTTTAAGTAATTTTGCTACCTTAAAAATAATTTATGCGCCCCATACAAATGGTTGATCTGAAAAAACAGTATCATAATATTCAGGAAGAAATTAATAAAGCAGTTCTGGATGTTTTGGCAAGCAGCGCATATATAAATGGAAATCCTGTTCGTGAATTTTCAGAAAACCTTGCAACTTATCTTGGCGTAAAGCATGTGATTCCCTGTGCGAATGGCACTGATGCATTACAAATTGCTATGATGGCTTTGGATCTCAAACCAGGCGATGAAGTGATCACGCCTTCTTTTACGTACATCGCTACAACTGAAGTGGTGGCGCTTCTCCGGCTAACACCCGTTTTTGCTGAAGTAGATAAAATGAGTTTTTGCATGGATCCTGCGATGCTAGAAAAAGCAATTACACCGCGGACAAAAGCAATTGTACCCGTTCACTTATACGGACAACCCGCACCCATGGAAGAAATTTTAAAGATCGCGGAAAAGCACGGTCTGTATGTGATCGAAGACAATGCACAGGCAATTGGCGCAGATTATTATTTTGATAATGGAGCTGTGAAAAAAACGGGCGGCATTGGCCATATTGGAACAACATCATTTTTCCCATCAAAAAATTTGGGCGCGTACGGCGATGGTGGTGCAATCAGCACCAACGACGATGCACTCGCAGATAAAATGCGGATGATCGCTAATCATGGTCAGCAAAAAAGATATTATCATGATATGGTTGGCTGTAACAGCCGACTGGATACAATTCAGGCAGCAATTTTAAAAATCAAACTCGCAAAATTGGATGAATATATTGACGCTCGCCGGTCCGTTGCAGATTATTATGACCGTGCATTTGAAACTTGCGAAAAAATAAAAACACCATGGCGCGCGCCTTATGGAAAACATGTTTTTCATCAATACACGTTGCAGTTGCAGGATGTGGACAGAGATGGCTTACAAACTTTCCTGGCTGAAAAAAATATTCCTTCCATGATTTACTACCCGGTTCCCGGGCATCGTCAAAAAATGTTTGATACATTAAATATTGAGCCGGTAGATTTACCTGTTACCGATTGGCTTACTGAACGCGTGATATCATTGCCCGTTCATACAGAAATGGAGGCAGATCAATGGGAATACATTACGACTTCTGTTTTAGAATATGTGAACAGGCAATAAAATATTTTCATGACAACTGCGCGTTTAATCAATAAAGAATCTTCTCTAGCCGTGATAGGCCTGGGTTATGTTGGACTGCCCGTAGCGCTTGCTTTTGCCAAAAAAATTAAAGTCATTGGCTTTGATATAAATCCCGATAGAATTAATTTACTGAAAAAAAATATTGACCCAAGCAAAGAAATAGAAGCGGCTTATTTTGAAAATTGTGATATACAATTTACATGTGATCACAATGATTTAAAACTTGCTGATTTTTTTATCCTTGCAGTTCCAACACCTGTTGATGAATATCATGTACCTGATCTTTCATTGTTGAAAAAAGCATGCAAGATCGTTGGTAATGTTGTAAAGCCCGGAGATTATATTGTTTTCGAATCAACCGTTTACCCTGGTTGTACAGAAGAAGATTGTGTACCAATAGTAGAGCAGGAAAGTGGTTTAAAAATGTGCGCAGATTTTAAAGTTGGTTATTCTCCGGAAAGAATTAATCCAGGTGACAAGACACATAGCCTGCAAAAAGTAATCAAAATAGTTTCAGGTTGTGATGCAGAATCATTGGAAAATATTGCAGAAGTATATTCATTGATCATCGATGCAGGCGTACATAAAGCGCCTTCTATTAAAACTGCTGAAGCAGCCAAAGTGATTGAAAATGTGCAACGAGATTTAAACATTGCATTGATGAATGAACTCTCTTTGATCTTTGATAAAATGAATATCAATACCTATGATGTGTTGGACGCTGCCGGCACAAAATGGAATTTTATAAAATTTTCTCCGGGACTTGTAGGCGGACATTGCATTGGTGTAGATCCGTATTATCTCACCTATAAAGCCGCACAACTTGGTTATAAATCACGCGTTATTTTAAGCGGCCGGCAAGTGAATGATAATATGGGCAATTATGTTTCGGGTAAAATCATTCGCCATTTAATAGTACATACCAAAGATGTGAAAGCCGCGAAAGTGCTCATTATGGGCGCTACATTCAAAGAAAATGTA
>JBBRSI010000111.1:0-2342 GCA_038245585.1 Chitinophagales bacterium | reverse complement strand
TTAATTATTTTATAATGTTTTTTTGTCGCCAGCCGGAACCGGATACCTTTCAGGAGCGGCCAGTATTTTATTCCATCTTTATATTTCTGCCGGCTTACCCTATAAAGTATTTTCCAGTGTTTCAAAATTTCTTTCCATGCGTTTATAAGTGTGTAGCCGGTATCATAAAAATGATTGGGTTCAGCGCCACATCCATTATACTCTAATATCACGAAATTCTTTCCCTCTTTTAATTCCTCAATTGAATTACACATGATATCATAACGCCCGTAAAAAAAATCGTTTTCGAAGCTAATGCCGTCTAGTAAAATGGTAAGTCGCTCATCAATCTCATCTTTGAGATCGATAAAACTTGCGCCACGGTTGTGGTTGGCAGCATAACTTAACATATATTTTTCATCTTTGGCCAATATTTTATCAAAATTATTGCCATGCTTTAAGCGCAGTTCTTCAATCTTTTTTTTCGACTTGGAATTTATAAGGATTAATTCTTCCAAATTATGTTTCCCATCGCCAATTACCTGCATCGGCACCTTTTGTAAAAAGCCTGAAATAGTTCCACTTTTCTCTTTTGGATGACGGTAATAGAAGAGACTTACTTCCAGTGGATAATTAATCAACTCCTGTACGAAATACTCTACCGGCATGTTTTCATGATAGATTTTTAGTTGTTCTTCCATATCAATCTTTCTGAAAAGAATTCCCTGGCCGCCAATTTCAGGTTTTACAATAAGCGGAAAATGAATTTTTTTAAGAGATATGTTTTCCAAAACTTTTTGGAAATTTTCTGAAGGCCGTACGTTGAAAAATAAAGGGCACAAATGCGGAGGAAGCAAATCGTGCATTTCCTTTTTCGGCTCACCTTCCATGCCACCAAACGTGAGGCGGGGATTACTCGGGGTGAAAAACCAGACAGCCTGCGACCGTATCATATACCACACCCATACCGGAGCGATTGGTGCGTACAGGATTTTAAATGGCCACTGTTCCCAGTTTTTTAATTTTTGTATCAATCCAGATTTATTTCTAAAACAGCCGCAAAAATAAGTTTTAAACTATGGAACATGCTAACAATCATCAAAATTGTTTGTTGTATTTTAGCTCAATTAAAATCATTTATTTATGCATGTACCCACCATGGCAGAAATGACAGGCGAGAATAAGGTTCCGGAAATTTTATTTTGGGTAGGTTGTGCAGGCAGTTTTGACCAAAGAGCGCAAAAAATTACAAAAGCATTTTCAACCATTCTTGATAAAGTTGGGATCAATTATGCAATTTTGGGAAAAGAAGAAATGTGCACAGGTGACCCTGCAAGGCGTGCTGGAAATGAATTCATGTTCCAAATGATGGCTTACCAGAATATAGAAATTCTTAATGGGTATGGCATCAAAAAAATTGTGACAGCCTGCCCTCATTGTTTCAATATTTTTAAGAATGAATATCCTGAATTGGGTGGTAGTTATGAGGTAATTCATCATTCCACATTCCTCCAGCAACTTATTGATAGTGGTAAAATAAAAATGAAAGAGGAAGGAAGTTTTAAAGGAAAAAAAATTACGTATCATGATAGCTGTTACCTTGGCAGGGCTAATAACATTTATGAGGCTCCCCGGAAAGTTTTAGAATCCCTGGATATTGAACTGGTGGAAATGAAGCGTTGCAAAAGTAACGGCCTATGCTGCGGAGCCGGTGGCGCACAAATGTTTAAAGAGGAAGAAAAAGGAGATACCAGGATAAATAATGAAAGAACCAGGGAAGCTCTCGAAACTGGTGCATGCATAATTGCTGCAGCGTGTCCTTTTTGCAATACCATGCTTACCGATGGTGTAAAGCTGAACGAAAAAGAAGAGCAGGTAAAAGTGATGGATATTGCAGAGATTATTGCAGCAGACATGCTTTAATGAATTTTGCTTAAACATAAGAACAACAAAATAACAGCCAAAGAATAAATACACAATAATGAACAATTGTTGTAGGATACATTTGGTATCTTTTTTAAATTACCCATTAGCCATCATAAAATAAAATGACTGAAGAAAAGAGCCTGAATTTTCTCGAAGAGATAGTAGAAGAAGATATCAGAAACGGAAAATTTATTAATATTCTCACACGATTTCCGCCGGAGCCTAATGGTTACCTGCATATCGGGCATGCAAAAAGCATTTGCCTGAATTTTGGCCTCGCCAAAAAATATAATGGTGCCACAAACCTGCGATTTGATGATACCAATCCCACAACCGAAGAAACGGAATATGTTGATAGTATAAAGTATGATGTAAAGTGGCTCGGTTTTGATTGGGTGCACGAATTTTATACAAGCGACTATTTCGAAGACTTATAC
>JBBRSI010000110.1:0-2350 GCA_038245585.1 Chitinophagales bacterium | reverse complement strand
TTGGGCTATTACAGGCCCTTCATTTGATTATTCCGAAACCTGGCAATTAGTAATAAATACCGGCACAACAATTATTACTTTCCTGATGGTGTTCTTAATTCAAAAACAGCAAAATAAAGACTCACTTTCAATACAATTAAAACTAAATGAACTGGTTGCCGCTCATGACCGGGCAAGCAACCGGCTGGTAAGTGCTGAAGATATGACGGAGGATGAGTTATTGTTAATGCAAAAATATTATAGCAGATTAAGCAACCTATCCCGGAAGGATGAAAGCCTTTTACAATCACATTCCATTGATGAAGCAAACGAACAGAATAAGCAAAAGAAGGAGAGAAACCAGAAGCAGGATGATAGCTCAAAGTCAAAAATAAAAATCGCGATAGAAAAACCGCCCCAGGCTAAACGTATAGCAACAAAAAGTAAAACTGTTGAAGCTGTATAATCAATGCTATTTATCAATAATAGGTTTTAAGATGATGGTATAAATTAATGATTATGAATGAAGTCGCAGAAGCTATCAAACTAAATAAACGGACCATTCGTGCTTCTTTGCATGATATGGTAAAAAGCGCGAAAGCGGTTGATCTCATTTATGTTTCGGATGAGGATCCGGGCTTTATAAGAAAAAGGGTAGGGGAACACTTTGTTTATTTTGATGGGCTAGTAAAAATCAAAGATAAAATTGAATTAGAGCGCATTAAAAAGCTGGGAATTCCGCCTGCATGGGATAATGTATGGATTTGTAAACTGGCCAATGGTCATTTGCAGGCAACAGGATATGATCTTTTAAAACGCAAACAGTACCGCTATCATGCTTCGTGGAATATCATAAGAAAACATACCAAGTTTTACAGGCTTCTGGAATTCGGTAAACAGATTCCTTCAATCAGGACTAACATTGAACATCATTTATCCTTAAGGGGTTACCCGAAGGAGAAGATTTTAGCTGCCGTAATTAGTTTATTAGACCAAACAAATATCAGGGTGGGTAATACAGCTTATGAAAAACTATACGGATCATTCGGATTAACTACTTTGAAAAACAGGCATATAACAATTACAGGTTCGCAATTGAACTTCACATTTAAAGGAAAAAAGAATATAAAGCATAACATTACCCTTAAAAGTAAAAAGCTTGCACGCATTATTAAAGCATGTAAGGACATGCCGGGTAAAGACCTTTTTGGGTATTATGATACTGACGGAAACATTCACGATATAACATCGGATATGGTTAACAACTACATCCGTAACATAACAAATGGAGATTTTACTGCTAAAGATTTCCGCACATGGGCAGGCACTGTTACCGCACTTAATGCTTTTACCGAAATCGGCGGTTTTGCTTCAACTTCTGAAATGAATCACAAAGTTGCTACAGCTTATGATATGGTTGCCAAGCAATTGGGGAATACAAGAACCGTATGTAAAAATTACAATGTTCATCCTTTAATAGTTGATCTCTATAAAGAAAAGAAATTAGAAAGATATTTAACTCAATTGAAAATCATGGAATTAAACAGCCAACATGAAGCTATAATGCCCGCTGAAAAGATGTTATTAAAAATTCTTGAAAAAAATTAAATACTATGAAAGCAATATGGAAAGGTGCGATAAGTTTCGGTTTGGTAAACATTCCGGTAAAACTTTATAGTGCAACAGAGCAAAGCAACCTTGATCTGGACATGGTTGACAGCCGGGATATGGGAAAGATTCATTTTCAACGTGTGAATGAAAATACAGGCAAGGAAGTAAAATATGAAAATATTGCAAAGGCATATATGCTTAACGGCAATTATATCATGCTTGATGATGAAGACTTTGAAGCAGCCGCTCCTGAGAAAAGCAAAATTATAGAAGTGAATCATTTTATAGATGAAGATGAAATTGACACTATCTATTTTGAAAATTCGTATTACGTTGAACCGGAAAAATCAGGAGAAAAAGCTTATGCACTTTTACGTGAGGCACTCACAAAATCGGGTAAGGTTGGCATTGCACAATTTGTTTTAAGAACTTCAGAAGCGCTGACGGTAATTAAACCGTTGGATAATATTTTAGTATTGAGTAAAATTCGCTTTGCGCAGGAAATCCGAAGTATTGATGAGTTTAATCTTCCTGCAAAATCAGTTGTAAAACCAGCTGAATTAAAAATGGCCTTAACTCTTATAAATCAATACACACAACCGTTCAATATCGAAAAATATAAAGATGAATATGCAAATGCATTGCTTAAAGTTATCAAAGCAAAAGCATCGGGTAAAAAAGGTAAGTTGCGCAAACTTACTGTAGTTACTGACGAAACCGGAGATTTAATGCAACAGCTTAAAGCAATATTATAAAAAAC
>JBBRSI010000109.1:0-2418 GCA_038245585.1 Chitinophagales bacterium | reverse complement strand
AATTGTCGAAGCAAATAAGTGATGGCGGATGTTTGGGGAAATTTTGGCGCATTTCCAAAACCGCCATATACTTCATCCGCAGTTTCCATTATTTTTTCCGCGATCGCTTCCTGGTTTTTAGGGCTAAGAATTTCACTTCCCTTCCTGGAAGTTGAAACATGTTGACTCAAATTTTGAAGATGTTGCGTAAGCTTCTCAGCTTGTTCAACGATCTCATTTTTCTTGGTTTTGTATGCATTTTCAACGGCAATCAATACTTCATTCCAGCTCATACGATTATACATTCTTTTCGGTGGAAAATAAGTGCCGCCAAAAAAAGGTTTTTTATCAGGCGTCAAAAAAATATTTAAGGGCCAGCCGCCCTGCCCGGCCATGGCCTGTAATGCATCCATATAAATATGATCCAGGTCCGGCCTTTCTTCCCGGTCAATTTTTATGTTGATAAAATGCGCATTCATGATGTCAGCGGTTTCTTCATTTTCAAAACTTTCTTTTTCCATCACATGACACCAGTGACAAGCCGCGTAACCAATACTTACAAGGACTGGCTTATCTTCCGCCGTTGCCTTTTTCCATGCTGCATCGCCCCATGCATACCAGTTGACCGGGTTATGCGCATGCTGCAAAAGATAGGGGCTACTTTCATGTATAAGATGATTGGTATAAGTATGTTGATCCATTTTATAAAAATATTTTTAAAATAAATAATCCGCAAGAATTTTTCATCTTTGAAGCGATTTCATGGAAATTACAATTTATGATGGATAAAATAAAATCCTTTTTATATAAAACTTTGGGGCTGCATCAATATTTACAATTGATTCAAAATGGTTTTATCATTGGTTATAAAACCGGGTTTCTTAAATGGAATGAAAAATACCGCTGGCATTATTTCATCAAAAAGCTGGTAAAGCCGGATGATACCATTATTGATATCGGCGCAAACCTGGGATATTTTAGTTTGACTTTCAGTAAAATGATTGATCAAAAAGGTGCATTGTATAGCATTGAACCGGTAAAACCATACCGGGAATTGCTGGAAAAGAAAATGCGCAAACGGCCAAATATTTTTATCCTGTCATTCGCTTTGGGCGACCATAATGAAAAAAGCGTGAACCTGGGTATGCCGCCAATGCTCAGGCATATCAAATATTTAAGGCATGGTACTGTAACTGTTTTGAGTAAAGAAAAAACGGAAGAAGGCCAGCTTCTTTTTGAAAGTGAAATGCGAAAAGCAAGTGATGTGTTTTCCGCATTTTCAAAAATTGATTATATAAAATGTGATATTGAAGGATATGAAACAGTGGTCATGCCCGAAATAAAAGATGCATTGATAAAACATACACCACTTGTGCAATTAGAAACCTGGGGAGATCAATTGCCAGTCATGCTAAATCTTTTTGAAGCCATTGGTTTCAATCCGTATCATTTAAAAAATGGGAAACTGTACGATGCGAAAAAACTGGATACTCAAACTATCAGTTCTTCAGATATTTTATTTGTTCATCCAGATAAGAAAAAAATCATAAGTCCATACCTGGCATAAATTATTTTTTGGTATGCGCATCAAAAAAAATATCTAATGCAGAAACCATGCTGGGTGCAATGGGTACGGGCGCTTTGATGGATACTTCCAAACCTGCACTTTCAACAGCTTTAATTGTATTACTTCCAAAAGCGCCAATGGCAGTTCCGTTCTTTGTAAAAGCCGGATAATTTTCCAATAAACTTTTTACACCGCTTGGTGTAAAAAAACAAATCACATCATAGATTTTATTTTCCATGACTTCTCTTACATCATTACTAACAGACCGGTACATAAATGCAAGTTCAAAATCACAATTATTATTTTTCAGCCAGTTGACAATTTCATTATCCTGTTGGTTTTCGCTGCACACATATAGTAATCTTTCTGTGTGTTTTAATTTATCTATACTTTCAAATAAACTTTCATTGGTTCCGTCAAGGCCAAAAAAAGCTTTTCTTTTCCGGTAGGTTATAAATTTTTGAAGGTATAAAGCCACCGCCTCTGTAATGCAAAAATACTTGGTGTCGGGCGGCATGGAAATTTTTAATTCTTCGCAGCAGCGAAAAAAGTGATCAATTGCATTCCGGCTGGTAAATAAAATGGCGGTGAAAGAACGAATATCAATCTTTTGGCGTCGGATTTCCCTTGCTGCAATGGGTTCCAGTTTGATAAAAGGATGAAAAACCAATTCTACATTATATTTCCGTATGAGTTCATTATACGGCGATTTTTCCATGTCAGGCCGTGTTTGTGCTATTAATATTTTCATAGTTTACTCCACTGTAGATTTAATGACGCAACTCGTTTTCATACTTTAAAAGAATCAGGCGTATGCGTATTTAGTGATTATTCCCGGGATTATTTCATAAAAAATAACGATTGGTAATATT
>JBBRSI010000108.1:0-2438 GCA_038245585.1 Chitinophagales bacterium | reverse complement strand
TTATGTACAGGTAAAATACCATGCAAGCCTGCAATACCTGTTCCGCGAAAAAAATTAATCAACATGGTTTCAATAGAATCATTTGCATGATGAGCAGTGGCAATGAGTGAAAGATTGTTGTCATCTGTATTCGAGGAAATTAATTCATTAAACCATTGATAGCGCAGTATTCGCGCGGCTTCTTGTATAGACAATTTATTTTCCTTTGCATAAAATGCCGTATCAAATTCCCGAACAATATATTTCAAATTATAAGAGGCAGCTAGTGCTTCAACAAATTGTTCATCCCGGTTACTTTCTTCTCCCCTTAAATGAAAATTGACATGCGCAATTACTGCAGGAATTTTTGCTTTAGAAAAAAGATCCGCCATCACTACGCTATCCATTCCGCCACTTACAGCCAGCAGCACTTTTGTATTGGGTGGCAAAAGTGATGAGAAATATTTTTTCCATTGAATTAAAAATTCTTCTGCGAATTGCATGCAAAAAAGTTTATGTTTTTTTCATCTCCTTTGCCCAGGAATCTTTGAGGCCAACCGTTTGATTGAAAACTAAATGTCCTGCAGTTGTGTCTTTATCCAAACAGAAATAGCCTTTTCTGATGAATTGATATCGATCATCAAATTTTGCATTGAGCAATGATTCTTCGGCATATACATTTTTTAAAACTTTTAATGACTGCGGATTTACATACTGCAAAAAATCATCTTCCTTTTTTAATGGTTCTTCTTCGGTAAACAAGCGGTCGTAAATGCGTAACTCCAAATTTGCTGTGTGCAAAGCACTTACCCAATGTAAAGTGCCTTTCACGTTCAGGTTGGAAGTATCTTGCCCACTGCGGCTTTCGGGGAAATATGTGCATTGCAATTCGGTGATCTCTCCGTTGTCATCTTTAATAACTTGATCACATTGAATGATGAAAGCACTTTTCAAGCGGACCATTTTACCAGGCGCAAGCCGAAAATATTTTTTCGGCGCTACTTCCATAAAATCATCTTTTTCTATATACAATTCCCTGGTAAAAGGAATTTTTCTTATACCATCAGCAGGATTCTCGGGATTATTTTCACTTTCCAATAATTCTACACGGCCTTCTTCAAAATTGGTAATGATGATCTTTAAAGGATTAAAAATAACCATACGACGCTGTGCAATTTTATTCAGGTCTTCACGCACACAAAATTCAAGCAAACCGAAATCAATCAGGTTCTCTCTTTTGGCAACACCAATCCGTTCACAAAAATCACGAATACTTTGTGGTGTAAATCCTCTTCTACGAAATCCACTGATCGTGGGCATGCGCGGATCGTCCCAACCATCTACAATTTTATCCTGTACGAGTTGTAATAATTTCCTTTTACTCATCACCGTATAACTCATATTCAACCGCGCAAATTCGTATTGATGTGAAGGGAAAATTTCTAACTTTTCTATGTACCAGTCATATAATTCGCGATGCGGAATAAATTCCAATGTGCAAATAGAATGTGTAATGTGTTCCAGTGAATCTGATTGTCCATGTGCAAAATCATACATGGGATAAATGCACCAGTCATTTACTGTGCGGTGATGTGTTGCATGTTTTATTCGGTACATCACGGGATCGCGCATGTGCATATTAGGCGCAGCCATATCAATTTTTGCACGCAACACTTTTTCACCGTCTTTGTATTTGCCTGCGCGCATATCGCGAAATAATTCTACATTTTCTGCGATACTTCTTGCACGAAATTTTCCTGCAATACCTGGTGTTGTGGGCGTACCTTTTTCCAGTGCAATTGTTTCAGCGCTGCTGTCATCTACATACGCAAGCCCTTTATTGATCAATGTTTCAGCGAAATTATATAATTGTTCAAAATAGTCACTGGCATACAATTCATTGTCCCACTTATAGCCTAGCCAATGAACATCTTCCTTAATGCTGTCCACGTATTCGGTTTCTTCTTTGGTGGGATTGGTATCATCAAAACGCAGGTTGGTTTTGCCGCCATATTTTTTTGCTAAACCAAAATTGAGTGAAATACTCTTAGCATGTCCAATATGCAAATAGCCATTGGGCTCGGGCGGAAATCGTGTATGTATTTGCGCATATTTCCCGGACGCAAGGTCAGCTTCCACTATTTCTTCTATAAAATTTAATGATCTTTCTTCACTCATGTTGTCGTGGATTTTTTTAAAACCTAAAACGATTTTAAAATTATTCAATTAAAAATAATCTTTTTTATTGGATTTAATTTTTTAAAAAGAGCGGAAAACGGGACTCGAACCCGCGGCCTTCAGTTTGGGAAACTGATGCTCTACCAACTGAGCTATTTCCGCTTAGTTCCTTACTTTATTTTAAAAAACAAGGTCTTCGTAAGCAGCCTGCAATTCATTGTATGCATGTGTATCGCCTGCAAGCCGCGTGGCTTCTAATCCTTTTTTATACCATTGCACGG
>JBBRSI010000107.1:0-2463 GCA_038245585.1 Chitinophagales bacterium | reverse complement strand
TCGGTATAGGCTGGGCAAGCATGATGGGCATTCCTTACTTAATGGTCGTTAGTAAAATTCCGAAGGAAAGATATGGAGTTTATATGGGCATCATTAATATGATGATCGTAATTCCAATGTTCCTGCAAACAACAACGTTTGGTTTTATTTTAAAACATTTTTTAAAAAGCGATCCGAGAAATGCAATCACTTTTGCCGGCTTTTTTTTGTTGATTGCCGCCGCTGCCACACTGCTTATTAAGGCTGATAAACCGTCACCCGATGTGGTAATTTCTATGGCGGCCGGGCATTAGCTATAGACTTTTTAAAAATTGATATGGTTGTAATAATTTCATAAAAAAATGGTAGGTTTTTATCTAACATAAAAAAATAAAAATGAAAATTCTTTGTATTGGTGAAGCACTTATAGATATGATTTGCACTGATACAGGTACGTCACTTTCAAAAGGTGAACATTTTTTAAAAAAGGCGGGAGGCGCGCCTACCAATGTTGCAGCCGCAATCGCTGCCCTTGGCGGAGATGTTTTATTGTCTGCCAAAGTTGGGGCAGATCCTTTTGGGCAACAGTTAATTGATACTATGAAGGACTTTGGCGTTTCAACTTTATGGATGGTGCAGGATAAAAATTATTTTACAACTTTTGCCTTTGTTTCGTTAATGAAAGATGGGGAGCGGGATTTTGTTTTTAACCGGGGTGCAGATGGACAACTTAACGAGGCTGACCTGGAAGGAATTGATCTTGATGAATGTTCAATTATTCATTTTGGTTCTGCGACAGCCTTTCTTCCGGGGCCATTACAACATGCTTACAAAAGTTTATTGCAAAAGGCCATCGATAAAAAAATATTCATCAGTTTCGATCCAAACTACCGGCAGTTATTATGGAAAACTGACACTGAATCTTTTGTCCGTCAATCCTGGTATTTTATGGAGCATTGTAATTTTTTTAAAGTAAGTGATGAAGAAGCCATGTTAATTACAGGAAGTTCATCAGTGAATGATGCAACTAAAATTTTGTCAGAAAAAACCAATGCAACATTTGCTATTACGCTCGGCAAAGAAGGCACGCTTTTGATGCATAAAAAGCAGAAAATAATTGTAGAAAGTATTGCAGTCACTTCCATCGACAGCACGGGTGCAGGCGATGCGTTTGTTGGTGCCATTTTGTACCAGTTGGGTAATTCTTCATTACAAATGATCAACTCCATGGATATTGACGCCTGGAAAAATATTATTAAAAATGGCAACAAAGCGGGTGCACGCACTTGCCAATACATGGGTGCTATGGAAGCTTTTAAACATCTCAGTAGTCAAATTTTTGATTAATAACGGTAACGCATGTACGATCACACGCTTCATAAAAAAATTCTCGGGATCCTTCCCAAAATATCTCTCAAAAAGAAAAGGAAGGATAGATTGTTTTATACAAGGTTCATCGCGAACGGTGCAAGTATTCAATCTTTATATAAGGAACTATATGGCCACCATGAAAATGGAAATCATTTTTTCGACGAGTTACTCGAAACGATCAGGTTTGCGCATAAAAACCGTCCTAAAAATATGCAACGTAAAGACCTGGATAAACTTGAAAAGGAGAACTGGTTTCTAAGCAACACATTAGCCGGCATGAGTTTATACGTTGATCGGTTTTGCGGTAACATTTCAAATCTTGAAGAAAAACTTTCTTACTTTAAAGAGCTTGGTGTGAATGTGCTGCACCTGATGCCGTTATTTGAAAGCCCGGAAGGTGAAAGCGACGGCGGCTATGCTGTTGCTGATTTCAGAAAGGTAGACAGGCGCTTTGGCACGTTAGATGATTTACAACATCTTCAGCATAAAATGGATGATGATGATATTTACCTGATGACTGATATTGTTCTCAACCACACTTCCAATTTGCACGAGTGGGCCATGAAGGCTAAAGCAGGCGATAAGAAATACCAGGATTATTTTTATATGTATGATGACAGGTACATGCCTGATCAATTTGAAACGGCAATGCCTGAAATTTTTCCTGCAGTTGCGCCCGGAAATTTTACGTGGCTGGAACTGTCGAGAAAATGGGTAATGACGGTTTTTCACAACTATCAATGGGATTTAAATTATACAAATCCCGAAGTGTTTGTCGCCATGTTGGATACAATATTTTTTTACGCAAACATAGGCGTTGATATTTTACGCATTGATGCTCCCGCGTTTATTTGGAAACAAGCTGGAACTTCAAGTCAGAACTTACCCCAGGCTCATAAAATTTTACAATTGATAAAGCTTTGCGTGCAGGTTGCTTCACCGGGAATGGCGATATTGGGTGAAGCGATTGTTGCACCCAAAGAAATCATGAATTATTTTGGTAAAGAACATTATGCAGCAAGAGAATGTGACTTTGCTTACAACGCCACGCAAATGGCTTTACAATGGGATGCCCTCGCCACCGGGGATACCCAGGTGTTGCTTGCTGCGCAG
>JBBRSI010000106.1:0-2492 GCA_038245585.1 Chitinophagales bacterium | reverse complement strand
GTTCTGCTGTAATTTTTTTAATTCCTTCAATTTTATTTTCTAATCCGGTAGCAAATATTTTATCGAGATAAGGAAGTTCAGTTTCATCAACGGCTACCACTACTTTTCCACACACATCATGAGGAATATTATTTTCCTCTGCAAATTTTACCAAAGCCTTCCTGCCTTCCACACAATTTTTTGCTTTTAATGACCCGGGCTTGTAATACAGTCCTGAATGCATCACGCCTGAATTATTTCCTGTTTGGTGAAATGCAAGCCGCTCTTCTTTTTCAATAAGAATTATTTTTAAAGAAGGATGATATTTTTGTAATTGATAAAATGTAGCCGCCCCTACAATTCCGCCACCAATAATGGCAATGTCAAATATTTCGTTTTTCAATTTGGTGATTTAGAAAGTGAATCATTAAGGTTGCAAAATTAATTCTTCCATTTTATAGAATTTTTAGAAAAATATGACAACTATTATTTTATGTAAATTTATCTTTCAAAAATTTCATTTTATGCCTCCAAAAATAAACTGGCCCGAAGCCATTAAACCTTTGCTAAAAAAATATAAAAAGACAAAACATCCTTTAGATTATAAAAATAACTACCAGTTACTAGTAGTTGTAATCTTATCCGCACAGGATTCTGACAAACATATTAATCAGCTTGCTCCGGAACTTTTCAAAGCTTTTCCTAACATGGAAACGCTCTCCCACGCCACGCCCGAAACATTATTTCCTTTTGTTGGAAAAGTGCGAAGACATGCTGACAAAATCAATTGGCTTATTGAGCTTGCGCAAAAAATAAAAAAAGATAAAAACATTCCTCTTACACTTGATGAACTAACTGCATTACCCGGCATTGGCAGAAAATCAGCAAATGTAATCATGCGCGAAGCCGGAGTTGCTCCCGAAGGCGTTATTGTTGATTTGCATGTGGTCCGTGTTGCACCGAGATTGGGTATAGCATCTGGTACAGATCCGAAAAAGATTGAAAAACAAATAATGGAAGCTTTGCCGAAAAAAGAGTGGGATGCTGGAATGGCCATGTCATTTCTGGGAAGAGAAATTTGCCGGCCAACTCCAAAATGCGAAATATGTTTGATGAAAAAAGTATGCGCGTATTATAATGGTTGGTTGTAACCTTATTTCTTCCCTTCATCTTTTCATACTTTTGCACCATTCATCATTTCGATTTATTAAACAAATATGTCATCCAATAAAAAACAATTAAAAGGTTTTGGTTCTACAGCTATCCATGCAGGGCACGAAACAGAAGGAAATTATGCGCACCTAACGCCAATATATGCCAGTAGCACTTATGTTTTCGATACTGCGGAACAGGGAATGCGACGTTTCAGCGGCGACGAATCCGGATACATTTATAGCCGATGGGGAAACCCAAGTCTGAAAGAAGCCGAAGATAAAATCGCAGCAATGGAAAGTTTTGGACTCTTGGAAAAAGGAAATACTTTGCCATTAAAAGCGCGTTTACATGCCAGTGGCATGGCAGCTATCAGCACTTTAATGCTGGGCAATTTAAAAAGCGGCGATAAAATTTTATCACATTACTCTTTATATGGCGGTACTCAGGAGCTAATGAACCGTGTGCTTCCCGAATTAGGAATTGAATCCATAATTATTGATCTCCGGGATTTGAACCTGGCGGAAGATGCTATTAAAAATGATGCTAAAATAAAAATGCTTTATTTGGAAACGCCTGCTAATCCTACTATTCAATGCGTGGATATTGATGCTCTTACAAAAATTGCAAAGCAACATAATTTACTGGTGGCAGTTGACAATACTTTTGCTACACCCTACCTTCAGCAACCTTTTAAATATGGAGTGGATTATGTAGTTCATTCCACTACCAAATTTTTAAACGGGCATGGAACTGCAATCGGTGGAGCTATTGTAGGAAAAGACATCGAAAAGATGAACAACAGGATGGAAAAAGTTCATCGTTTGCTCGGTGGCAACGGTAACTCTTTCGATGCCTTTTTGTTAACACAAGGAATGAAAACACTTGAAGTAAGAATGGAAAGGCATTGTGCTAATGCGATGAGAGTAGCTGAGTTTCTTGAAAAAAATCCCGCCATCAGTAAAGTAAATTATTTA
The DNA here is from genome assembly GCA_038245585.1 of Chitinophagales bacterium. Classification (GTDB taxonomy): domain Bacteria; phylum Bacteroidota; class Bacteroidia; order Chitinophagales; family Chitinophagaceae; genus JAFDXJ01. The sequence goes on along the minus strand of JBBRSI010000106.1, from coordinate 384 downwards.
GGGCTGGCATCACATGCTGATCATGCGACTTCTAAAAAACAAATGAAGCACCCTGGCCCAATGTTGAGTTTTGAAATGAAAGGTGGCCTGGAAGCAGGAAAAAAATTCATTGATAAACTACAAATGTGTGTGAGAGCAGTTTCTTTGGGAACATGCGATACACTATTATCTCATCCCGCGTCTATGACTCATTATGGAGTACCAAAGGCAGACAGGGAAAAATACGGAATTACTGATGGCCTGATAAGAATGAGCGTAGGAATTGAAAATATAGAAGATATTTTGAGTGATTTGGAACAAGCGGCCTCCCCCGGCCCCTCCAGGGGCGGGGAGTAAGGATACAATGCCTACACGTATAATCAATCATAACTTATAGAGTAATAG
>JBBRSI010000105.1:0-2514 GCA_038245585.1 Chitinophagales bacterium | reverse complement strand
TTTTTATAAAGATAAAAAATTTGCAGCCTACCAGGATTTGTTGCAAAAAAATAACCCGGATGATTATGATCATAATGTATTGGTCACATCAGAACCGGCCTTTATCATCAGCCGTGAAAAAAAAGGAAAAGATAATACCACATTATTTAGCCGCAATAGCTGGGCGTATTCAGGTTCCACACATTCCTTTATCACGGTGATGAAAGACAGCAATGAAAACCCGGAAAATATTGCGGTTATTAATCCTCTTGATACATTGCCTCAAAAAAATAAATACAGTGGCAATTATACAGAAGATAAAAGAAATTACATTTCTCTGCGGGACGGAAAAGATGATCATAGTTACCAGTTTTTCATTCACTTTGAAAAAAATGAAGGGGATTGCATAGGTGAATTAAAAGGCATCATGAAAATGATAGATTCTAAAACCGCCATTTACCAGCAAAACGGAGACGCCTGTGTAATGGATTTTCATTTTGAAGGAAAGAGAATCATCGTAAAAGAACGCGGAAATTGTGGTAATCACCGTGGCATTAAATGTTTCTTTGATGATGAATATGTAAAGAAGAATTCTAAATAATATTTCTTTATATATTTTTACTCATGATTTTATTCGCAAAAAAAATATTTTAATTATTCGGCTATATGTAAATTTTTATCCACTATACAGGTTAATAAATGCAGAAGGTTTTTATGGATAATATTTATACCCTAAATTGCGCCGCAACAGAAAAAACATTCAATGAATTTCAGTAAGTATGAAGTGCCCTATAAAAGGGACGACAGGTACACCAAAAAAGTGGCTTATTTTTCCATGGAATTTGCCGTTCATCAACCTTTAAAAATATACAGTGGCGGCCTGGGTTTTTTGTCGGGTTCCCACATGCGCAGCGCATACGAACTTCGTCAAAACGTAATAGGCATAGGTATTCTATGGAAATATGGTTATTATGATCAAACGCGTAACCAGGATCAGACCATGCGCGTAACCTGGATGGAAAAAAATTATAGTTTTTTAGAAGATACAGGTATCAAATTTCAACTGACTATTCACGATCATCCTGTTTGGGTAAAGGCATATTATCTCAATCCTGAAACTTTTAAATCGGCACCTCTTTTTTTATTGTCAACCGACCTGCCGGAAAATGATTATGTATCGCAAACTATTTGTCATCATTTGTATGATGCAAATGTGGCCAGTAAAGTGGCGCAGTTTATTTTATTGGGTGCTGGCGGTGCAAAATTAATTGATGAGCTGGGCTTTGACCCCGATGTATATCATTTGAATGAAGCGCATGGTATTTCATCTGCATTTTATTTATACAATAAATTTAAAGACATCAAGAAAGTGCGGGAACGTCTTGTGTTTACCACGCATACACCGGAAGAAGCCGGCAATGAAAAACATGATATTTTTCTCTGCCACAAAATGAGTTATTTCTGCGGCCTTTCCATTGATGAAGTGAAAGACCTCACCGGCAATCACGAAGATTCTTTTAATCATTCTTTAGCCGCTCTACGTTTTGCGCGCCTTGCAAATGGCGTATCAAAATTGCATGGCCATGTATCCAGGGAAATGTGGCGGAAATATGATAATATATGCCCAATTATCTCTATCACAAATGCACAGAATTTTCGGTATTGGGCAGACAAACAATTGTATCATTTCATGGAAGAAGGAAATGATCTTTTATTTGAAGACCGGAAAAAACATTTGAAAAAAAGAGCTTTTGAAATTGTTGCAGATCAAACCGGGAAAATTTTTGATCCCAATATTTTAACGATCGTTTGGGCACGTCGTCTCGCTGGATATAAGCGGGCAGATTTATTGACACAGGATGAAGCCGCATTTAAAAAATTATTAACTGATACTAAATATCCTGTACAAATTATTTGGGCCGGAAAACCTTATCCCGCCGATTACCCTGCTATCACTCAGTTTGACAACCTTGTTCATCTCAGTAAAGAATATAAAAATGTAGCAGTAATGGCGGGTTATGAACTGGCATTGAGCAAACGCATGAAACAGGCATCAGATGTTTGGTTAAATAATCCCCGTGTGCCGCGCGAAGCTTCCGGAACAAGTGGGATGACGGCAGCCATGAACGGCGCTGTAAATTTTTCAACAGATGATGGCTGGATTCCTGAATTTATAAATGATGGCAATAACGGATTTGTAATTCCAATAACAGATTATGAATCCATGTCTCAGCATGACCAGGATCAATATGATTTGGAGCATTTGTATGATATTTTACTCAATAAAATTATACCTATGTTTTACGAAGAAAAAGATACCTGGCGACAGATCACAAAAAATGGAATGCGCGATGTACGATTCCAGTTTGACAGCAATAGAATGGCGCATGAATATTATGAATTATTATATGAAACGAAGGCTTAAATTTGTTTAGGTAAAAAAATATTTATTGTATTATAAATGAAAAACGGATGGCACGTTTTGATAAACTCAAAGAATTATTAAAGGAAAATCCCAAAGATAATTTCCTGCGG
>JBBRSI010000104.1:0-2524 GCA_038245585.1 Chitinophagales bacterium | reverse complement strand
TGCAAAGTGCGCATGAACTGAACAAATTATTATTAAATCTTTTTAAAGAAGACCAGATATACCGAATTGATCATTTCCTTGGAAAAGAAACGGTACAAAATATTCTTGCTTTTCGTTTTGCCAATGCAATGTTTGAACCATTATGGAATCAAAATTATATTGATCATATTCAAATAACTGCGGCAGAAGAAATTGGGGTTGAAGACCGCGGTGATTATTTTGAAAAATCCGGTGCACTGCGAGATATGGTGCAAAATCATATTTTACAATTATTGTGCATGGTTGCCATGGAACCGCCCGTAAATTTTGAAGCAAATGAAATCAGGAATAAAAAAGTAGATGTGCTCAATGCCATTCGAAAAATTACGCGCGATGAAGTGCATACCTATGCAGTTCGCGGACAATATAAAGCTGGTTGGATGAAAGGTGAAAAGGTAAATGGCTACCGCGAAGAAAAAAATGTAGATCCACATTCCAATGTGGAAACATTTGCTGCCATGAAATTTTATGTGGATAATTGGCGCTGGCAAAATGTTCCTTTTTATATTCGTACCGGGAAATATTTGCATGAAAAAATTACGCTGATCACCGTACAATTTAAGCAGGCACCTCATTCCTCATTTCCCCCGGAAGCAACAGAAACATGGCGGCCAAACAGGCTCACAATTACTATACAACCTGATGAAGATATCCGCCTGCGTTTTCAAACAAAAAGGCCCGGACAGGATATGGTTTTAAATCCGGTTGATATGGTTTTTAAATATTCTGATGCCTACGATTCTGTGCAGCCGGATGCCTATGAAACTTTATTGCTGGATGTGCTGGAAGGCAATACCACACAGTTTATGCGCGCAGACCAGGTAGAAGCTGCATGGAAAGTGGTGATGCCTATAATGGAAGCCTGGCAAACAAGATTGCCTGTTGATTTTCCTAATTATGCACCCGATAGCTGGGGGCCGGAAGATGCAGAAGCTTTGATCGCAAGAGATGGAAATAACTGGTTTAGTTTACCTGCTCAAAATACATTGCAGGGCAATGCGGAAAAGGTTGAAAAACCTAAAGTGAAAGAAAAATAAAATTGCAAAAATGAAACTTCATTTATCAAAAAATCTGTATGAGCTCAGCAATGATGTAGCGGATAATCTTGTGCAAAAAGTAAATGAAGTTTTAAATACGAAAGACTTTTTTTCTTTGGTACTTTCCGGTGGAAGTACGCCTGTCGAATTATATACTTTGCTTGCAACAGATGCATACAAAGAAAAGATCGACTGGAAAAAAGTACATATTTTTTTTGGGGATGAACGATTTGTTTCCCTGCATGATGAAAGGAATAATGCGCGCATGGCTTTTTCCACTTTATTAAATCATGTTGAAATTCCTGCTTCACAAATTCATATTATTCATACGGAAAATACAACACCAGAACTATCCGCTGCAGCGTATGAAAAAACAATTCATGATTTTTTTTCCACCACAAAAGATTCAGGCGATGGATTTGATTTAGTATTACTTGGTCTTGGCAGCAATGCGCATACGTTATCACTTTTTCCCGGTCAGGATGCTGTCATCCATGAATCTGAAAAATGGTGCGTTTCTACTTTTGTTGAAGAACAAAAAGAATATCGAATAACACTTACGCCGCCATTGATTAATTTATCTGCGCAAATTTATTTCATGGTTTCGGGAAAAGATAAAGCGCAGGCGATGCAGGAAATTTTAAAAGGGAAATACCAGCCTGGAAAATATCCTGCACAAATTATTAATCCTTCAAATGGTGAACTGCATTGGTTCGCAGACGAAGCTGCGGCATCATCACTATAGTCAATTATGGATTTTGTGAAACGCCTTTCTGAATAAATTCACGAATGCCATTGATGATTCCCTGCACCACCTGGTCCTGGAAATCTGTGCGCATTATTTTTTGTTCGTCTTCTTTATTACTTAGAAAACCAATCTCTACCAATGCGTTTGGAAAATCAGTTGGTGTATTCAAAATGAAATTAAAATTTCCCACATTGCCATATTCTTTTCTTTGAGTAGTCTTACACACTTCTTTTAAAATAAATTTACTCAGATCCCGAAATCCCAGGTATTTATAAAAAGTGCCTGTGCCATATGCTGCGCGGTTATCTGCAGAATTTAAATGCAGGCTAACCAATAAATCCGGATTTTGTTGTTGCAAGAATAGCACCCGGTCTGTATTATCAAAAGTCGCATCACTGATTCGCGTCATGACCACCTGAACGCCACTGTCTACGAGGGTTTGCGCCAATTTTTGTGCAAAAATTAAAGTGTATGTTTTTTCTAGTATTCCCGTATTATTCCCGCGTGAACCGGGATTATTTCCACCATGCCCTGCATCTAAAGCGATTTTAAAATTAGACAATGCAGTTTTTTGCGGAGCTTGTTTTACAAGTAGCATCAATGTATCATCATGATAACCTATTGTATATCCCCAAATTTGAGCATGCTGCAATTCAATAGTTATTTCTACTACATCATCTTCGGGCTGATCAAAGTCAAT
>JBBRSI010000103.1:0-2541 GCA_038245585.1 Chitinophagales bacterium | reverse complement strand
TTGCAAAAAAAAGGTATTAATAAATTTATATTTAGCGTTGGCTATATGCACGAAGCAATAGAAGAATACCTGCAAAAAAATTATACCTCTTTAAATTATAAAATTTCTCTTGAGCAGGAGCCATTGGGAACGGGAGGCGGTATAAAATTAGCATCTGAAAAAACTTCGCAGGAAAATGTACTTGTGTGCAATGGTGATACGCTCTTTAAAATTGACTTGCAACAATTGGATAATTTTCACCAGTCTAAAAATGCGGACTGTTCATTATGCCTCAAACCAATGAAAAACTTTGACAGGTATGGATGCGTGGAAATAAATGAAAACAGTTCAGTTCAGTCTTTCAAAGAAAAAAAGTTTTACGAAGCTGGTTTGATAAACGGGGGTATGTATGCTTTGAATGTAGAGGGTTTTAAAAAAGAAAATCTGCCGGAAAAGTTTTCATTTGAAAACGATTACCTGGAGATAAACGCACAATCTTCAGCAAAAGCGCAGGCAAAATTATTTGGATTAATCCAGGAACAATATTTTATTGACATTGGAATTCCCGACGATTATGAACGGGCTCAGCGTGAATTTTAACCTGTATTTTTTCGGTAACTATTCTTTACACATTTTAAATCCTGAATCTTGAATCTTAAAGGAATTGACAAATCATGGAGTTTGTTTCTCGATCGTGACGGCGTTATTAACGATGAGAAACACATGGATTACATACATAAATGGGAAGAATTTAAATTCTATGATGGGGTAAAAAAAGCGATGCAAATCTTTAATAAAAAATTCGGAAGAATATTCATCGTAACCAACCAGCGTGGTGTGGCAAAGGGGCTTACCAAAATTCACGACCTTGAAGATATCCATAAAAACATGTTGAAAGAACTGGAGGATGCAGGCGGGCGGGTCGATAAAATATATTTTTGCCCCGATATGGAAAGTCCCAATCGAAAACCCAATCCTGGTATGGGTTTACAGGCTCAAAAGGATTTTCCTGAAATTGATTTTTCTAAAAGCATTATGGTCGGTAATACTTTAAGCGACATGAAATTTGGTAGAAACTTAAACATAGCCATTAATATTTTTCTGCCGACTACAAGAAAGGATGTGGATCTGAAACACGAAGACATAGACCTTGTTTTTAATGATCTCTTTTCGGTTTCCGGCGCTTTATAGCTTAGTTAAAAATTGCAGGCCCGGCAATATTATCCGGCAAATACTGTTTTCTTTGTGCAAATAATTTTAATGAACAAAATTGTATCTTTTTTTATTGTCTTTCTTTTAATGGGCAATGCTGTATTTGCGCAGCGTATTTCCCTGGCCAATAAAATGGAATTGCAACAAAAAGAAGATTCTCTTAAAACCCTGGCTGTTGAAATAATACAGGGAAGAACGGCGGAGCAAAGACTGGCCGCAGATAGCCAGTTCACTAAAATGTTTGTACGGGCGCTTAAAATAAATAACTCATTTTACCATCCCTTTGATTCACTTATTACCATCTCAAGATTAGCTCCGGAAGACAGCTCTTTCAAAATATTTACCTGGCAAATGGTGGTCAATGACTATGTGACCCGGGAGCATGGTGCTATACAAATGAAGACTGCCGACGGCTCTTTAAAACTGTTTCCGCTTATTGATAAATCTGCTGTCACGAATGACAGAGAAGATACCATTGGCAATAATTTCGGGTGGATGGGAGCAGTATATTATAAGTTGATTGAAAAGAAAGCCTTTGGTAAAAATTATTATACGTTGCTTGGCTACGATGAAAATAACATCAACAGCAACAAAAAAGTGATCGAGATTCTTACGTTTCAAAATGGCGAGCCTATTTTTGGCGGGGCCAATTTCAGTTTCCAGGACAACAGTGTTATTAAAAAATCAAGAGCAAGGTATGTGATGGAATACAAGAAAAATTCAAGCCCGCGACTAACTTACGATCCGGATCAGGATATGATCATTTATGAACATTTGATTTCGGAGACAGGCGAGCCAAATAAAAAATATACTTATATCCCTGATGGCGATTATGAAGGCCTGAAATGGATTGATGGAAAATGGGTACACATTCAGAAAGTATTTACGCAAGTTACACCGGAAGGACAGGCACCGGTGCCAGAGCCCCTTCGGGATGCTGAGGGAAATATAGATTATTCAAAATTGAGTAAGAGAATGCCGGAAGACACAGGAGATGACAGTGACTCTACAAATGAAACAAAAGCACCGGGAAAAGATACAGGGAAACCGGCAAAAAATGTGCGAAAAAAATAGGCCTGAAAAAATGCTGTAACACTTTCCACTTATTATATAAACTCATTGTATTTGGGTGCATTTTAAATTGTCGCTTTGATGAACTGCACGTGTGCGGTGGACACCGCCCACGGCGGGCTGCCTCGGTTGGTGTCCAGAGGCTGACCGAGAATCATTTCTATTTTATAATCTTGAATCACTTTTTTTTAAAGGTGTGTTTTATTTAAGTGGTAAAAAATTCAACGGCTTGTTTAAGTCATTTTGAACTTATGTATTTTCTTTAGGTTATGACCAATG
>JBBRSI010000102.1:0-2559 GCA_038245585.1 Chitinophagales bacterium | reverse complement strand
TTGACCACATTTTTAAAATCTTCGAAGTCTCCATATTCCGGATTTATTTTTACATAACTGCTGCATGCATAATAACTGCCCAGTGAACCCTGCCTTTTTTCTTTACTAATGGGCGTAATGGGCATGAACCAAATAATTTCCACACCCATTTTTTTCAGCCTGTGCAAATGCTTTGCAAAAGCGGCGAAAGTCCCTTCAGGTGTATATTGCCGGATATTCACTTCATAAATATTCGAGCCATTACTCCATTCAACCTGATTAAAATGTGCAGACATAACTTTTTCCGTTTCAACAAAGAAATGGTATTATTGTAAACCATTCATGACTGAAAATAATTTACCCCGGAGAATTAGTTTGATGCAGGCAACCGCCATCAACATGATTGATATGGTGGGCATCGGGCCATTCGTCGTTTTAGGAATTGTGGCTAATACAATGGGCGGTCCCTGGTTTTTATATGCCTGGATACTCGGTGCACTTTTAGCTTTTGCCGATGCCACAATATGGTGTGAACTCGGCGCCGCATTTCCCAAAGCAGGCGGTAGTTATAACTTTTTAAAAGAAGGCTATGGCCCGCGCTGGGGGAAATTGATGAGCTTTTTATTTGTCTGGCAAACAATGATTCAAGCGCCATTGGTCATTGCTTCCGCTGCGATTGGTTTTTCATTATACGCCGGTTATATTTTTCCCTTTACAGCTATTGAACATAAATTAATAAGTGGCGCCGTAGTGATTTTAATCGTGCTTTTATTATATCGAAAAATTGAAACGATTGGCAAAATAAGTGTGTTTCTTTGGATCGGTGTCTTGCTCACAATGGCTTGTGTAATTGGCGGTGGTTTATTGCATGGAAATTTTTTGGCACCGATAAAACATATTAATGACGGGCTTACATTCAATATGGTTTTTGTAACAGCTTTATCTGCGGCAAGTGTGAAAACCATTTATAGTTTTTTGGGTTATTATAATATTTGCCACCTGGGTAGTGAAATAAAAAATCCGCAAAAAAATATTCCGCGTAGCATGTATATTTCGATTGCGGGTATTACTATTTTTTATTTATTAATGAATATCAGTGTAGCATCTGTATTGCCACAAAACATTTTACAAAGTAGTTCTTTCGCCGTTAGTGATTTCATGGAAACCCTTGCCGGTCGCGGCGCTGCAACGATCATTACCATTTTAATTTTATGGGTAGCTTTTGCATCGGTATTTTCAGCCACGCTTGGTTATAGCCGTATTCCGTATGCCGCAGCGGAAGATGGCGCATTTTTTAAGGTCTTTGCAAAATTGCATCCGACTAAAAACTTTCCCTACATTTCTTTACTGGCGTTGGGCGCAGTGGCTTTTATTTTCAGTTTACTTTTCAGGATATCGGATGTTATTGATGCGATCATTGCCATGCGCATTCTCGTTCAATTTGTGGGACAGGGCGTTGGCTTATTATTATTGTCAAAAAGAAAAGGCAGGAATTTTTTTACCTGGAAAATGCCTTTTTTTCCCATACCTGCAATCATTGCCATGATCATCTGGCTGGCTATTTTTTATGCAACTGGCTGGAAAATGATGCTGGGTGGATTGACTGTTATTTTTTGCGGCATCATTGCTTATCTTATAAAAAGTAAAGTGAATGATGAATGGCCATTCATAAAAAAACAACCGCTTTAAATCAGCACGTGTAATAAAACGACTGCCAGAAAAGATTCAATAGCCCATAATGGTATTTTTTTTCTCTGTGCAAATATTTTTCTAAAAACAAGGTCAATAAAAATTGTATTGATAATTAGAAACGGATAGATCAGCCATGTTTCCCAGGTATTAAAAATGTCTGCTTTTTTATGCAAAAGCATATATGGAAAAAGAAAAACCAAAAAAGTAAAAAGAAAAGTGAATGGCGAAAAGAAGCCCATCATTTTTCCAATAAATATTGCTGTGTGTTCATTGAGTGCGTCGATGCTTTCTGTTGCCTGAACAGAAAGCGGTTTCTGATATTTATATTTGTACAACATTTTTTTTGTGTTTAAAATGTAAAATTAGAACGGCAGTTGTTAATGAATCCCCACTTGCTTGTTAATGGTTATTCAAATAACAAAATGTTTAAAAATGAAACGGCAAAACTGAAAGCAAAAATATCTCCACACGCTCTCAATAGTGATGCTCAGGCATTAAGGAGGAATTAAAAAAATCTGCAAAATTAAAATAAAAATCCAAAAAATAATATGTGAAAAATCACATCCAAAATGTGAGAAATCACCTTTTTTAGTACTTGTCGGAAGTTTAGGTTTGCTCGTTATATTTTTTCACCTTAAAATAAGTAACATGAAAATGAAATTTTTACTTGCATCATTAAGCGTTACATTTGTTGTAGCGATGCAATTAACAAAACAAGACAACACAAGGTCTGAACAAATCAGCCAACAGTATGCAACCCAGGCAAACCAAACTTCCGCGGGGGGGGGGGGGGTTACAAAGGATGCAACCATAAGAAAAGATTGTATTTAACCAAATTGCACAAATTCGGTTTAAACCTATTTAAAAATATGGGGGACAAAATCGGGA
>JBBRSI010000101.1:0-2587 GCA_038245585.1 Chitinophagales bacterium | reverse complement strand
TAAATAACACAGAGTTTCGCGGAGAACCACGGAGTTGCAAAGAGGGAAGAAAAAGAAGGTATAGAAGCGCATAGTTTTAAAAATCTTCGAAAACTCCGTGTAAAAAAAAATTTCAGAAAGGAAAGCCGGTGAAAAACAGAGATGTTTTAATTAAAGAGAAAAATCAAAAAGCTGGTTTATTTATTATTCTCAAAACACAAGCCAGTGGCTTGTCGGGATACTAAATTTCAAACAAATTTTTCCTGCCACTCATAAAACAAAACACATAATATAAATATCAGCATGTATTTTTGCCACCTGTATGAGCAAGGAAAAAAGCTTCTCGTTTGCTGACCTGAAACGTTTATTTATTTATGTACGGCCGTATCGCGGCAAGTTTTATGGCAGTCTCGTTATGGCCATTATTTTATCAGCCATCACACCTGTTCGTCCATATCTTATACAAGTAACTATTGAAAAAGCAACACATTCCAATGCACCCATTCCGGCATTTTTAAAATGGTTTTTTTATAATACTGATCTGAATGATGTCACCAAATTCATCATCGCCATCACCATTTTCCAGGTCATATTTTTACTCCTCGAATCGGTCATTCGTTTTTCGTTTACTTTCATTACTTCCTGGGTAGGACAAGCTGTTGTAAAAGACCTGCGCACCAGTGTTTTTAAAAAAGTGCTTGGCCTCAATCTCCGGCAATTTGATCGAACACCGATCGGCACATTAACAACGCGCACTATCAACGATATTGAAAGCATCAATGATGTTTTTGCAGACGGACTCATTCCTATTATCGCGGATTTATTGTCTATCATTATTATTTTGGTGGTCATGTTTGTAACGGACTGGCAACTCACACTCATCGCTCTAGTGCCATTTCCTTTCCTGATTTGGGCCACTTATTATTTCAAGGAAAGTGTGAATAAAAGTTATATAAAAGTGCGGAATGCCGTGGCCGCTTTGAATGCATTTATACAAGAACATTTGACGGGCATGATGATCGTGCAGGCATTTGGCGCAGAACAGCGTGAAGAGGAAAAATTTCGTAAAATAAACAGGGAACACCGCGACGCGAATATCCGTTCCATTTTTGCCTACTCCATTTTTTTCCCCATCGTAGAAATTGTACTCGCCGTTTCTATGGGTTTACTCGTGTGGTGGCTCGCCGGTAAAGCCGCGAATAATCCCATTGCGAATGAAAATCTTGCAGGCAAACTTGTCGCATTCATTTTATATTTAAACCTCATCTTCCGCCCGCTACGCGTGATCGCGGATAAATTCAACGTGTTGCAAATGGGCATGATTGCCGCGGAACGTGTTTTTAAAGTGCTGGATAATGCAGATGAAATCCCGCCTTCATCGCCTAATGCATTGAGTGCGGAACACATCAAAGGAAAAATAAATTTCGATCATATTTGGTTTGCTTATGCGGATGAAAATTATGTTTTAAAAAATATAAATTTTGAAGTAAAGGCCGGCGAAACCGTCGCGTTAGTAGGGCATACCGGCAGCGGAAAAACGTCTATTATCAGTTTGCTCAACCGCATGTATCCCGTGCAAAAAGGCGAGATAAAAATTGATGGAAAAAATATTATTGACTATGATCTTGATTCCCTGCGGAGGAAAATTGGTGTCGTACTGCAGGATGTATTTTTATTCTCAGGATCTATTTTGGATAACATAACGCTGCGCAGTGAAACCATTTCCAAAGAGCAGGTTGTGCATGCAGCCAAACTCATTGGCGTACATGATTTCATCATGCAATTTCCCGGCGGCTATGATTATAATGTGATGGAGCGCGGCAATACACTCAGCATGGGCCAGCGCCAGTTGATCTCTTTTATACGCGCCTTATTATATGATCCCGCGATATTGATTTTAGATGAAGCCACTTCATCCATTGATTCAGAGAGTGAAGCCATGATTCAGCATGCCATTGAAACGCTGATCTCCGGCAGAACGTCCATCGTTATTGCGCATCGCCTCAGCACCATTCGTAAAGCCGATAAAATAATTGTGCTGGACAAAGGCGAGATCCGCGAAAGCGGCACACATGAAAGCCTGCTTGCACAAAAAGGTTTTTATGAAAAATTATACCACATGCAATTTGAAAACAAGGAGCAGGTGGGAGTGGTGTAGGATATTTTTTCTCTGAATTAATATTTATTTTTTTATGGTTGCCGGCTTTTGAATCTTTGAGCAACTTCGTTGTGTCACTCACTTGTAGGTTCTGTTCTTTTGGCGGCAAACATTCTTAGAATCCAAAGAACATGCTACATTGTTTTTTGTGCAAGAAATAAAATATCCAACTTCTGCATGAAAACATCTATTTTTATAGAACCAAAAATCAATTAACCTAAATCTACTTTATGAAAAATATTTGTACAATTACAATTCTGATTTTTTCTTTAATGTTTTTTAATACAAAAACATTTTCGCAAGCAGGTACATTAGACCCCACATTTGGGCAAGGAGGAATAGTAATTACTGATTCCTTTAGTGCTGGAAATGCTTCTATAATTCAGCCGGATGGAAAAATTGTTGTCTTAGGAACAAGTTTACATGGAGGTATTATTTTTTGGCGTTTTA
>JBBRSI010000100.1:0-2618 GCA_038245585.1 Chitinophagales bacterium | reverse complement strand
GTTTGCAGCCCTGGGTATGGATGCTGAAGAACAGCAGCACAAATTTGGTTTCTTACTCGGCGCATTTGAATATGGTGCACCGCCGCATGGTGGTCTGGCTTTTGGCTTCGACAGGCTTTGTGCTATACTCGGCGGCAGCGAAAGCATCCGTGACTTTATTGCTTTCCCAAAAAATAACAGTGGCAGAGATGTGATGCTGGATGCACCAAGCACCATTGATGCAATACAGTTTGAGGAGTTGCAGATAAAATTGGATTTGAAAGGATAGGAACACGGATTGCACGGATTAGACGGAATAACACAGATAAAATGAAAATGATTACTGTAATACCAAAAGGGACTTCGGAAAGTGAAGTAAAAGTAATTTTAAAACAAAGAGGAAAGAAGAAACATGCGAATAAAACGCTTGATGCTTTTTTCGGTTCGCTACCTGATATTGAAGACGGTTTAACATTTCAGAAAAAAGTACGAAGTGAGTGGAAATAAGATGCTACCGATACAAAGACAGGAATTCACAATAAGAAAATGGCCACTATATTTTGTAGTGGCTGTTTATATTTTACTGCTATTCATTTTAAATAATACAGGAAAATTAGACGAGGAAAAATTCCTCGTAATTTCCGCCGGCCTGGCTTTTTTGCTACTCCTTTATTTTTTGCTCACAAAAAATAAACTCATTATTGACAATGACGAGATTACCCAGCAATTATTTTTTGGTAAACCGAAAGTATTAAAATGGAAAGAAATAAAGTTTTCTTATTTAAACTGGCATTTTGATGGCCATACTGCCGATTTATCCTGGAGTTTTATTGATTTTTCAGGCAAAGCCATCAATATTCAAACATCCTCCTATTCAAGAAAAAAAATAAAACTTATTGCCGAAGCGGTAATAGAAAAATGCCCACAAGCTTTTATTGACAATCGTTTAAAAAATATAACTGCAGGAAAATTCCCCTGGTATATTTTTTAGCAGGATACTTATTTTTTTATCAACTTTGAATGATGAACAATCTCCCACCCCTCGCCGAGCGTCTTCGCCCCAATACATTGGATGAACTTGTAGGTCAGCAGCATCTGACAGGTAAAGGAAGTATTTTACGCACAGCAATAGAGAACGGAAAAATCCCCAGTATGATTCTTTGGGGACCCCCGGGCGTTGGCAAAACAACGATCGCTAATATCATTGCCCAAACATTGCAGGTTCCATTTTATACACTCAGCGCCATTTCATCGGGCGTAAAAGAAGTAAGGGAAGTAATTGAATTGGCAAAAAAGCAAAGTAATGTCATTTTATTCATTGATGAGATACATCGCTTTAACAAAGGCCAGCAGGATGCTTTGCTGGGTGCAGTTGAAAAAGGCATCATCACCTTGATTGGTGCTACTACCGAAAACCCATCCTTTGAAGTAAACAGTGCCTTGCTGAGCAGAACGCAGGTTTACATCTTAAAAGCACTCGATGAAAAAGACCTGGTTGCTTTATTGCAACATGCTATAAAAAATGATGCCGTTTTAAAAACAAAAAAGATTGAGCTGAAAGAAACCGAGGCTTTAATAAATATCTCCGGCGGCGATGCAAGAAAATTATTAAATCTGCTGGAACTGGTGGCCTCCCCTAACCCCTCCCAAGGAGGGGGACTGGAGCCAATTGTTATCACAGACATTCTTGTGATGCATGTTGCACAACAACGAATTGCACTCTACGATAAAAAAGGCGAACAGCATTACGATATCATTTCGGCCTTTATAAAATCAATACGGGGCAGCGACCCCAATGCGGCTGTATATTATTTGGCAAGGATGATTGAAGGCGGTGAAGATGTAAAATTTATCGCCAGGAGGATGCTAATACTGGCAAGTGAAGATATCGGCAATGCAAACCCCAATGCTTTATTATTGGCCAACGCAACTTTTGACGCGGTAAATAAAATTGGTTATCCTGAGTCGCAGTTGATCTTATCGCAATGCGCCATTTATCTGGCCAGCAGTGCAAAAAGCAATGCAGCCACGGTTGCCATTGCTGCAGCCATGAGTGCGGTAAAGCAGCATGGCGATCTGCCGGTTCCCTTACATATTCGCAACGCACCCACCAAGCTGATGAAGAATGAAGGCTATGGAAAGGGTTATGAATATTCGCACAATTACGAAAACAACTTTTCGCCGCAGGAATATTTGCCAGACGCAATAAGCGGCACTGCTTTTTTTGAGCCCGGTAAAAATTTACGTGAAGAAGAATTGCGTAAATTTTTAAAAGCCTTTTGGAAGGATAAATATAAATATTAACATCTACAATAATTATTTAAACATAAATATTGTTAATTTTAAACCTTAATTAAAAATTTATGAAAGTAAAAATTCTGTTTTCGTTATCAGTATTTGTTTTAGTAATGTTTGGCTCGTGCAGCAAAGGCGATGATGGACTGGGCGGCGGCCCTGCACCAACACCCGTTGCAGCATCCACAACAATGAATGTTGCCTATGGTACCGATCCGCTGCAAAAAATGGATGTTTATTTACCGGCAAACCGCACCACCACTACCACCAAAGTTTTAATTTATGTACATGGGGGTGCCTGGATAGGCGGCGACAAAGCAGATTTAAACGGAGCAGGCATTGAC
>JBBRSI010000099.1:0-2690 GCA_038245585.1 Chitinophagales bacterium | reverse complement strand
CATTTTGGTTTATTGTTATCCTGGAAAATAAGAAATGGCCTGAAACGTGGCGTGGAAGAAAAAAGAGTCAGCAATTATGTCTTGTTCATTTTCCAAGAAGAACTTTCAAAACATTTTAAAGATGAAGAAACATTCTTGTTTTCGAAGTTACCAGCCGATGATAAAATGATTGCTCAAGCTGTTAAAGGCCATCATGAATTGCAACAACTTGTTGTAGCAATTGAACAATCAAAAAGTGATGATGCTTTGCTGAACAGGTTTGCAGATGAACTGGAAGATCATATCCGTTATGAAGAAAGAATATTATTTAATTATCTCCAGGAAAATATTGACGCTGATGAACTGGAGAAAATTGAACAACGTTTACCTGGTAACAGCCGTGAAATAGAAGCGCAATGGAAAGATTGCTTTTGGGAAAATTAAAATACTCCTGCAATTAAATCGTACAAATAGTTTTCTTTTAAAAAATGAAAAAAATGAAAAGATTATTTTACCTGGTTATAAGCCTGAATCTATTGATCGCTTGTAATCAAAATCAAGACCAGGCGGTTAACAATGATACGACCAATCCTGAGGAAGTGCACACGACTGAACTCTCCCTAAATAATGGTGCAAAATGGAAAGCAGATACCACTACCAATCAACACGTAACGGACCTGCGTACAATTGCAGACAATTTTAAAATACTTCCTTTTCCTGCATTGGGTGAATATATTTCACTAGGAAACGATTTAAATAATTCTTTGCAGAAAATGATACAGGAATGTAAAATGACCGGTGCAGATCATGAAGCATTGCATCATTGGCTGGAGCCCGTTTTAAAAGAAACCAATGAATTGAAAAACACAAAAGACACTGCATCTGCACGGAAGAATTTCGATCATATAGATGCACAAATAGACGCTTATCATACTTATTTTGAATAGCCATGATCATTAATGTACATACAAAAATCGGGAGCCTTCTTAAAAGTAATCCGGGTTCGTTGGATGCGATTGTTTCTCTTTCCCCAAAATTTGAAAAGTTGCGTAATCCATTTCTGCGAAAAGTAATCGCCGGCAGAACAAGTATTTCAATGGCTTCAAAAATGGGTGGATGTACTACTGAAGATTTTTTTAAGGTACTTCAACCACTCGGTTTTGAAATAGATAAAACTGTTGAAGAAAAAAATAATTGTATCGAACCAAAACCAGAGCCGGATTTCCTGAAACAAATTTCACCGGAAAAAATAAAAGACCTTGATGTACGCGACGCAATTGAATCTGGAAACGATCCACTTAAACTGATCATGAAAAATGTAACAGATTTGCCCGTTGGATTTGTTTTAAATATCATCAACAGTTTTGAACCCACTCCTTTAATTCTTTTACTTGAAAAACAAGGTTATGAATCGTATGCAAAAAATATAAGTGCACAACAGATCAATACCTATTTCTATAAAAAAACGGATAAAAGTTTTGAGGCTCCGAAAGAAAAAGATTGGTCTGAGGGCTGGGATGAAATGCTGGGGAAATACAGCGATAAACTTGAAACGATTGATGTGCGCGAATTAACAATGCCATTGCCCATGCACAGTATCCTCGATGCATTGGAAACATTGCCCGAAGATAAAGCCTTGTATGTGCATCATAAACGTATCCCGGTTTTCCTTTTACCTGAACTGGAAGAACGGAATTTTAATTACAGGATAAAAGAAATCAGTGAAGGCAATGTGTATTTATTGATCTATAAAAAATGACATGGTAACCGGGCCGGGAAATACAGGATTAACAAGTACAACTTCCTATAAAATTGTACTACCATTTTATATATATGCGGCAATTGGTTTTTTAGTAGCCTGCATTTTACTGGTATTTTCTATAAACGGTTTTACTTCAAATTATTTTCAGCCACATACACTGGCCATCACGCATACGATGGCGCTCGGTTGGGGCACTATGATTATTCTCGGTGCAAGCCATCAACTCGTACCGGTAATGATTGAAAATAAATTGTACAGTAATGCACTCGCGTGGTGTTCATTTATTTTTGCTGCAACAGGAATTCCTCTATTGATCTATGGTTTTTATGTATTTGATATGGGCTGGCCGGCACAATGGGGCGGGCATTTAATAGTCAGTGCTGTTATCGTTTATCTATTAAATCTCGCCATAAGCATGGCTAAAAGTAAACATGAAAATGTGCATGCATTTTTTGTATTTACAGCTACTATTTGGTTATTAACTACAACTATAATTGGTCTTCTTCTTGTTTATAATTTCACCATACCATTTCTTTCAAAAAGTTCTTTAGATTATTTACCCATGCATGCCCATATTGGCATTGTAGGCTGGTTTCTCTTAATGATCATTGGCGTAGGTTCAAGGTTGATACCGATGTTTTTAATTTCAAAATATAATAGTACAAAAAAACTTTGGTGGATTTATTGTTGCATAAACATTGGCTTACTACTCTTTGTAGCTGACTTTATATATATTCATATTTCCTGGTTGTATATTATATCCTACATATCCGTCGCAATAGCAATCTTGCTTTTTGCTAATTTTTGTTTTTATGCATACAAAGAAAGAATACGAAAAAAAGTGGATGAACAAATGAAAGTGTCATTGCTTTCTGTTTTGATGATGGTGTTGCCGCTGATTTTTTTATTGATTATTATTATTTTAATGTCAATACAAACTTCTGTAAAT
>JBBRSI010000098.1:0-2770 GCA_038245585.1 Chitinophagales bacterium | reverse complement strand
TTTTGTTTGCATAATGTGTAATTGAAAAGGTAATGAAAAAAAATTTACACCCCCTTCGCCTCCGTTCCGCTACGCTCCACTTAGGCGAAGGGGGTGTAAAGAACCTAACCCTGTTTACACAATATGCTTTATACTACCTTCATTTATTCTGATACAGGGTTTTCACCGAAAAAAATGAGTATTTGGAAGTATAAAAACTTTTTGTTTTATTTATTTCGCACTTCATTTAATGCATGTATCTTTCAGGAATTATTAAAATAAAATTCACATGAAAAAGTTACCCGTTCTATCAAAAATAAGCTTTCTTATTTTGCCATTTTTTATTATGATTTTATTTTCTGCATGTGCCACAAAAATGGAATTTAACAAGTCAGCTATTGCACCCGCTGCAGTTGGATATGTCAAAATAAAAAATGACAATAACAAAAATTATACGATTGAATTAAATATAACCAATCTTGCGCCCTCATCCCAATTATCTCCGTCAAAAAGTACGTATGTTGTTTGGATGAATACAAAAAACAATGGGCAGAAAAATATTGGCCAGTTGAATAGTTCCAGTGGAATATTTTCAAAAACTTTAAAAGCTTCATTAACTACGGTGACTTCATTTGAACCAACTGGTTTTTTTATTACAGCCGAAGATAATGGGAACATACAATATCCCGGTACACAAATTGTTCTTTCCACCAACTAATATTTTTAATTCCACATTCAAATTTTCAGCATCATTTTTGCCTAATGATCTGTAGCTTTTAATTTTAAACATTAAGTATGAAAACACTTTTTTTAATTTCTTTATTCTCATTTTTTCTACCATCACTCCATTTCGCAGATATAAAGCCCATGGATGAAGACGGTGCTGTGACTTTTACCATAAAAAATTTAGGTATTAATGTAAGTGGTGAACTCAAAGGTTTGAAAGGCAGTATTCATTGGGATGAAACTAATGTAGCAAAATCAAGCATGAATGTTTCCGTAGATGTATCCTCAATCAATACAGGTATTGATATGCGTGACAGGGATTTACAGAAAGAAGGTTATTTTAATACAGAAAAATTTCCTCAAATAAATTTTAAAAGTACTTCGATAAATACATCTTCCGTATCTGGCACACTTACTATAAAAGGAGTTTCAAAAAGTATTAGTTTTCCTTACATGGTAAAAAAAGTAAATGGAGGGTATATTTTTGAAGGTGACTTCTCCATCAATCGCAAAGATTTTAGTGTTGGCGGAAGTTTCACTACCCTTAGCAACCGGGTGGATGTGAAACTGCGCGTGAACGCAAAATAAACAACTGTTTTATATATGAATATTTGCTTTGCAAAAATGTTCACCTATTTTTGCGAAGTATTTTTGCACCTGTCTTTACATAGGTCTCGTAGTACAATGGATAGTATAAGGGTCTCCGAAGCCCTGGATTCAGGTTCGATTCCTGACGAGACCACTTCAAATATTTTATTATTGTTGTCCGAAAGAGCCGAGGTTGCTGCTAAATATTTTTACAGCAATAGCAATTAATATTACACCAAAAAATTTACGAATAGCTGTTAAACCGGATTTACCTAAAACGCGCTCAATCCATTTTAAAGATCGTAAAACAAGATATACAACGACCAGGTTTATAAGAATACCAAGAAATATATTCAGTTCACTATAATTTGCTTTCAACGACATGATGGTCGTTAATGTGCCACTTCCAGCAATGATGGGAAATGCAATGGGCACAACGCTTCCGCTCTTTGCATCCGTATCACCTTTGAATATTTCATGACCCAAAACCATTTCCAGCCCAAGTAAAAAAATGACAATGGAACCACCAACAGCAAATGAATGAACATCCAGTCCAAGTATATTCAAAAAATCTTCACCCACCCATAAAAATAATAACATTAATGCGCCGGAAATAAGCGTTGCCTGCAGTGTGCGAATGCCACCCATTTTTTCTTTTAAAGCTACGAGCAAAGGCACGGAACCAACAATATCAATCACCGCAAATAGCGTGAACGTAACTGTAAGTAAAGCATTGAAAGAAAACTCCATTTTGCAAAGCTACTGCAAGCGCAGGAATTTATACATAGCATTTATCAAAACTGCAGTCTTATTCCAGCCATACAATTAAATCCCATTGTATTAAATCCGCGGACTTCTTCATATTGTTGATTCGTGATATTATTAAAATTTGCAAAGAGGGATATTTTTTCACGAATGGAATAATCAACATTTGCCTGGATCGTATAATATCCATTCAATTGAAAAGGCGCACCTTGATAAACTGGTTCGAAAGAATGACTGGCCCATTTTATACCTGCGGAGACTACGAATTTATTTATGGGTTGTATGTTTATATAAAAATTAAACACATGTTGCGGCCTCCTGTATAAATTAAAATAGGCCGTATCTTTTCCGGTAAAATCTGAATTGGTTTTTATTTTCCCATCAATAAAAGTGTAGTTGGCTGTAATACGTATATTTTTATTGATCACCTGGTTGAACTCTGCTTCAAATCCTTTACCATCCTGCGTTCCACCATTTAAATATTTTCCCGCATAAGTAATTGGATCAGTAAAAAATACAATGATGTTTTTTGTTTCCCTGCTAAAACCTGTAAGTCTTGCAGTGGTTTTGTTGTTGGTAAACTGAATGCCGGCTTCTGCATTTTGCGTCTGTTCCGGCTTCAGATTTTTATTTCCATACTCACCATAAAGCTGGTATAATGAAGGCACATGATAGGCCGATGCAATATTGACAAATAATTTCCAATGCGCAT
>JBBRSI010000097.1:0-2847 GCA_038245585.1 Chitinophagales bacterium | reverse complement strand
GGTACAATTGGCAAGAAAGTTTTCTTCGCTCTCCTCCCTGGGTGGAGTTGGCGAGGGATGTGTAAAATTGGAATAAACAATGACAGGGCATTAATTTCATTTGATGCAGTTCGGCAACATTCCATGCGCTTATAATCAATCTCCTGCTATCAGGATTAGTTTTCAACTGACGAATAAGTTCAGAAACCTGGTCGACTACTTTACCATCGGCTCCTTCCCAGCTCCGCCACTGTTTACCATAAACAGGGCCAAGGTTTCCATTTACATCAGCCCATTCATCCCATATTCTTACTCCATGCTCTTTTAAATATCCAATATTTGTATCTCCCTTTAGGAACCAAAGCAATTCGTAAATAATACTCTTTAGGTGTAGTTTTTTAGTAGTTACTAACGGAAACCCTTCCTGTAGTGCAAACCTCATTTGGTATCCAAACAGACTGCGTGTACCCGTTCCTGTCCGGTCACTTTTATCAGAGCCAGTTTCAATAATTTTTTGCAAAAGATGAAGATATTGATCCATGTTATGCAAGTTACTGAATTAGGAAAATATATTTTTTACTGCCATACAGTTAACAGATACTATTAACTTTTATAAATGAAATAAAAAGAAAATATCCCGAAACTTTTATCCTAATTTTGCCCACTCAAAAGATTTACTTTTCAAAAAAAATTAAATGAAGTTTACCTGGTGGAAAATAGTATGCGTTGTGTTTTTGCTTTTCACCTTTACTGCCGGTTTTTTAGTGAAAGTTCCCCATGTTGGTAATTTGTATCAAAGCATTCGTAACTTTTTCTTTCACGTGCCTATGTGGTTTGGACAAATTGCCCTGCTCACACTTTCGCTTTTTTATTCAATCGCCTATTTACGTAAGCAAAATATTAAATATGATATTTACGCTTCGGAATTTGCCAAAACAGGAATTATTTTTGGAATTCTTGGACTAGCTACAGGTTCTATTTGGGCAACTTATACCTGGGGAGAACCATGGAGTAATGACCCAAAGCAAATAGCGGCAGCAATTGCAGTCCTAATTTACCTGGCATATATAGTATTAAGAGGCTCCATGAATGATATTGACAAAAAAGCGCGGGTAAGCGCAGTCTATAATATTTTCGCCTATTTTATTTATATACCCCTTATTATGATACTCCCCAGGTTAGTACAGTCACTTCATCCCGGTGGCATGGAAGGTGCCAAAGGTGGTGGTAACCCAGCTTTGGGCGGTGGAAGTCTTGATGCAACAATGAGAGTGGTTTTCTGGCCCGCGGTTATAGGATGGGTTATTTTAGGTATCTGGATCAGTAACTTAAAAATAAGAATAGGCCTGCTTGACCATAAAAACTTAATTAATGCTTAAAGAATTCATCAAGCGAATAAGTGGTATTGTTACCTTGTCTTTATTTAGCCTTATTCTATTTGCACAAACAACTGTAGATTCAAATGAAGCCACTATGGATACAACCATGAGGAGCCATGACAAAATCTATGTAGTGATGGCTGTATGCGTTACTATTCTCATCGTGCTTTTTTTATATCTCGGGAGAATTGACAGAAAAGTTTCTAAAAAAGAAAGTGCGCTTTAAGCTCTAATTTATTTTAACCTTAGTTAAAAAAAAATTAATAACGATTGCTAAATAATACAAAAAATAATTTTTATGTCCTCACCAGTTCCATATAGTTTTTTCCAGAGTGTGGAAAGAAGTTTTGATAAAGCAGCGATTTTTACCGATTGGGATCCAGGCATCCTTCAACAAATAAAACAATGTAACAGCGTCTATCAAATGCGGTTTCCTATAAAAAAAGAGAATGGTGTAATTGTTACTATTGAAGCGTACCGTGTACAGCACTCTCACCATAAAACACCCTGCAAAGGTGGTATACGATTTAGTGAAGGAGTAAACCAGGATGAAGTGATGGCCCTTGCCGCTTTAATGACTTTTAAATGTGCTATTGTGAATGTGCCTTTTGGAGGCGCCAAAGGCGGTATTAAAATTGACCCGAGGCTTTATACACCGTATGAACTTGAAAAAATCACACGCAGGTATACTGCAGAATTAATAAAGAAAAATTTTATTGGCCCAGGTACGGATGTGCCTGCACCTGACTATGGCACGGGGGAAAGGGAAATGGCATGGATACAGGATACTTATGTCGCCATGCACCCGGGAGAAATTGATGCAGCAGGATGTGTAACGGGAAAACCGATAACCCAGGGTGGTGTGCGTGGAAGAAAGGAAGCTACAGGCCTTGGCGTATTTTATGGTCTGAGCGAAATATGCAAAATGCCATCTATAATGGAAAAGTTGGGGCTAAGTATTGGGGTGAAAGGAAAGCGCATATGTGTCCAGGGTTTAGGAAATGTAGGATACCATAGTGCGTTATTTTTTCAGCAGGCGGGTGCAGTCATTGTAGGGCTGGCAGAGTATGAAGGGGCAATCTGGAGTAATGAAGGCCTTGATATAGACAAGGTTTGGCTGCACCGTACTAAAACCGGTTCTATACTTGACTATCCCGGAGCTGAAAATTTTGAAAAAAATACCGACGCACTTGAAATGGATTGCGATATTCTTATTCCTGCTGCATTAGAAAATGTAGTTAACGGAGAGAATGCATCAAGAGTTAAAGCAAAGATTATTGGTGAAGCTGCTAATGGGCCACTTTCTCCTGAAGCAGATGAGATACTAAATTTAAAAGGTGCCCTTGTTGTTCCAGATATGTACCTAAATGCCGGTGGGGTTACTGTAAGTTATTTTGAATGGCTTAAAAACCTTAGCCATGTACGTTATGGAAGGTTGGAAAAAAGATTTACGGAAAATATGAATCAACATATTCTCGGACAGCTCGAG
>JBBRSI010000096.1:0-2883 GCA_038245585.1 Chitinophagales bacterium | reverse complement strand
TACAGCGAAACTCAATACACAGGTAAAACAAGCTGTGGCTGAAAATATTGCTGCAGGACTCGACCCCAAAAAAGCAACGATTTATCTTCAAAGCGCAATTCCTGAAATCGCAGAATTATATTTATACTTAGCCACGCTTACGTACAAAGGTGAATTGGAAAAAACCACCACTTTTAAAGATAAAGCCCGCAGCCAGCCTGATAATATTAATGCTGGGTTATTGACCTATCCCGTTTTAATGGCAGCGGATATTTTAATTCACCGTGCCCGCAAAGTGCCTGTGGGTAAGGACCAGGAACAACATCTCGAAATGACACTCAACCTGGCGGAGCGTTTTAATTACAGGTATGGAGAATTTTTTCCTATGCCGAAAGCATATAATTTTGGGGAAGGTCTTGTGAAAATAATGAGTCTTGACGGAGTTGGAAAAATGAGCAAAAGCGAAAACCAAATGGCAACGATTTATTTATCTGATGAAGATGAAGTCATCCGAAAAAAAATTATGAAAGCAAAAACGGATAGTGGGCCTGTTTCAGATTTTTCAGAAAAACCGGATTATATAGAAAACCTTTTTTCTTTAATGAAATTAGTATCTGCTCAGGATGTATATGAAAAATTTGATGTTGACTTTAAGCACTGTCATATTCGGTATGGTGATATGAAAAAGCAATTAGCAGAAGATATGATTGCTTTTATTTCACCAATACGGACAAAAGCGAATGACATCCGGAAAGACGAACACTATTTATCAAAGATATTAAGTGAAGGTGCAGAAAAAGCAAGGGAGAACGCTCAAAATACGATTCGGATGGTTCGTGAAAAGATTGGACTTAATTATTTTTCCTGAATAAAACATTGAATATCGGGGAAATATTTTGTCTGTATAAATATTGCTTAAAAAAATTATTCTACATTTCCAATCATTCATATTATCTTGTTGAATTCCGGGGGAAAATATTTTATTTAAAAAAAATTAAATCATTTTTACTGCATGGCTGACATAAAAAAACCAAAACATATTGCAATTGCGGGACATATTGGTGCGGGCAAAACTACACTGGCAGAGCTTTTGAGCAAACATTATAAATGGATTCCCCAGTTTGAAGACACAGAAAATAATCCGTATCTCCTCGATTTTTATGAAGATATGCCGCGCTGGAGTTTCAACCTGCAAATTTATTTTTTAAATAATAGACTTAACCGTTTGCTAGAAATTCAACGCGGTACAGAAACAATTATCCAGGACAGAACGATCTATGAAGACGCGCATATTTTTGCGCCCAACCTGCACGAAATGGGGTTGATGAGTAAAAGGGATTTTGATAATTATTTTCATTTTTTCAAAACCCTGGAATCCATGGTGCAACCACCGGACCTGCTCATTTATTTAAAAGCATCTGTACCTACGCTTGTTGGACAAATTCAAAAACGCGGAAGGGAATATGAAGAAAATATCCGGCTTGATTATTTGAAAAAACTAAATATTCTTTATACTAAATGGATTGACAGTTATAAAGGCGGTGATCTCCTGATCATTGATGTAGAAAAAAATAATTTCGCGGAAAGTTCTGAAGATTTTGGTGAAGTGATTCGTAAAATTGATAGTATGTTATACGGTTTATTTTAAATCGAAATAGCCACACGTTCCTGTATAAAACTTTTATCCGCAACTTCTTTCAGCATAAACTCCGCAAGATCTCCGGATGTTATTTGATTGCGGCCATGCTCGACCATATATTTTGCGCGGGTTTGGTAAGTGTCTGTAAATTCCGCATCATGAATATCCGGTGCACACACAAAAGTCCAGTCAAGATTGGAATCTTTCAAATACAAGTAAGCCTGCAAATGTTCTTTTCCAACGGCTAAATATTGCTTTGGATAATTATCCGATTCCATAATAAAGTTTCCGTGGCCATCATCCAAAACACCTGAGCCACCTAAAGCAATAATTCTTTTTACACCCGCTTTGTTCATTTGTTCAACGATGTTTTTCATTCCCAGGCTCCTGGTTTTATCTGTACCGTCAAAGCTTCCACCTAAAACGGAAATCACGGCATCAGCGCCTTTTACAGCTTTATACACATCGGTTTCATTAAAAATATAGCCATGAATTGCTTCGAGATGTTCATTCCGTAAATCTGCATCAATAAGATTTTGAACATTTCTTCCAAATGCCCGCACATCATATCCATTTGCCAATGCATAACGAACTAATTTTTTTCCGACCATTCCTGTTGCACCAAAAATTGTAAGGATCATATAAAATAATTTTATTCTTTAATTCAATTCATTCAGCACGGATTCAATCTCTCCAAGGCGGATAGCACTGTGACTTTCATCATAAACACATTTTCCATCTTTAATAATTAAAAGCTGCGGAGATTCGTGAGTGATTCGGAAATCTTTTTCAATTTTCCCCGAAATATCGCGGTGGCGGATAATATTTAATAAATAAAAATCCGCATCCAGCGAAGCGATCTCTGCTTTATCAATACGGTTTAAAGCCATACTACTAATGGAACAGCGCGTACTGTGTTTAAGAATAACCTGCGGTTTAATGCTGGATTTTACTTTAATCGTATCAATTTCTTCCGGGCTTTGTAATTCCAATAAATAACTCATAATTATCTTCTGAAAAAATTTGGATCATGCGATGGGCAAGTGGTTGATTTTTTATATTCCGTACAGGACGAAAATATAAGCGATACTGTAAAAGCCAGCATGAGTACGAGAAGGATCTTTTTCATTTTAGCAAATTTAATTATTTTTCGCTTTTTTAAAAATACGTAAAATAAATGAATATGCATTATTCCACGGATTTTTTTTTGAAATACGGGGAATAATGGTTGTATAATTAAATAGTTTTTAAAAAAATAGATTCTG
>JBBRSI010000095.1:0-2997 GCA_038245585.1 Chitinophagales bacterium | reverse complement strand
TATTAATATCATTTTCCCAATGCTGCAGCAGTTAGGCACGATGTGGCGTTGTGAAAAAGCATTACCGCCACAGGAACATTTTTTAAGTAACCTGTTACGCCAAAAGTTTTTCAGTGCCATCAATGAATTGCCACCGGTCGGAAAATTAAACAATACCTGGTTATTGTTTTTGCCCGAAGACGAATACCATGATATTGGTTTATTATATGCACATTATATATTGCGCCTTGCCGGGGAAAAAGTGATTTATCTCGGAGCTAGTATGCACGCAGAAACAATTCTTGAAGTATTGAAAAGTGTTAAAGTGAAAAATTTATTGATGTTTCGGGTGCATGATGACCTGCCTGATCTGTCTTCAAAAATTTTAAGCGAAATTGTAAAAAAATATCCTAAATTGAATTTATTTATGGCGGGAAATAATGATTGTGCAGCAAATAAAAAAAGTTTAAAAAAAATAACATTTCTCCAAAATCCTTCGGAGCTTGGAGACTTATTGGGGCTTTGATTTCAAATAAAAGAAATATACAATATTGTCGAAAGTCTGTATCATAGGGGCCGGTTTTTCCGGAATGAGCGCAGCCGCATACTTGTCGGCAGCCGGACATGACGTGCATGTATTTGAGAAAAATGAATCCGCAGGCGGAAGGGCAAGATCATTTTCCACAAAAAACGGGTACACATTTGATATGGGACCAAGCTGGTACTGGATGCCCGATATTTTTGAAAAATTTTTTGGAGATTTTAATAAGACACCCGCTGATTATTATTCACTTGAATTATTAACGCCTTCTTTTGATGTCGTATTCAGTAAAGAAGATACCATCAGTGTACCGGCCAATTATATCGCGCTGCAAAATCTTTTCGAACAAATTGAAAAAGGTGCAGGAGAAAAGTTGAAATCTTTTATGCAGGAAGCGAAGTATAAATATGAAACGGCCATGGAAAAGATCGTCTATATGCCGGGCCTTTCATGGAATGAATTCGCTGATTTTAATTTGATCAAATCGGCTATGCGCCTGCAGGTATTTTCTTCTTTTTCAAAACATGTGCGCAAATATTTTTCGCATCCTTATCTCATCGCCCTGATGGAATTCCCCGTATTATTCCTCGGCGCTATGCCTTCTGATACGCCCGCCATGTATAGCCTGATGAATTATGCAGGCCTTGTTCTCGGCACATGGTATCCAAAAGGTGGTATTTGTAAAGTAGTGGAAGCATGCAGGAATGTAGCCGAGGAAAATGGTGCTGTTTTTCATTTTAAAACACCGGTTGATAAAATTAATATTATTCGCAATAAAGTAAAAAGTATGGAAGTAAAAGGAAATGAAATTTCCTGTGATGCGGTTATTGCTTCTGCGGATTATCACCATGTAGAACAAGACTTGCTGGACAAACAATACCGGAATTATACAGAGAAATATTGGTCTCAAAAAACCTTTGCGCCTTCCTGCCTCGTATATTATGTGGGCGTTTCCCGGAAAATTTCATCCATGCATCACCATACTTTATTTTTTGATGAAGGGCTTGATAAACACGCTATTGAAATTTATAAATCGCCGCAATGGCCCACCAGTCCTTTGTTTTACGTATGCTGCCCATCCAAAACAGATGACAGCGTAGCGCCGCCTGGACATGAGAATTTATTTTTTCTCATGCCTATTGCACCCGGATTGGAAGATAATCAAACCCTGCGCGAAAAATATTTTGAATTAATGGTTAAAAAACTGGAAGCACAAACGGGAGAAAAATTTGGGGAATATATTGATTTCAAAAAAAGTTATTGTATCAAAGATTTCGTACATGACTATAATGCCTATAAAGGAAACGCGTATGGCCTGGCCAATACTTTAAAACAAACAGCCGTTATGAAACCATCTGTTCGCAATAAAAAAGTCTGCAACCTTTTTTACGCAGGGCAGTTGACCGTTCCCGGCCCGGGCGTTCCACCATCTTTGATTTCCGGAAAAATAGCAGCCCTACAATTAGTGTCACAATTAAAAAAAGAAAACCATGAAATTGCTTTTTGACAATTTATCTGCCGACGTAAGCAAGGCCACTACAAATGCATATAGCACGAGCTTCTCACTCGGTATTTATTTTTTAAATAAAAGAATGCGTAGTGCCATTTATGCCATTTATGGTTTCGTTCGTGTGGCTGATGAAATTGTTGACAGCTTCGAAGGCTATGACCGGAAAACATTGCTCACGCGTTTCAGGAGAGATACCGAAGAAGCACTGGCCATGGGCATTTCTACCAATCCTGTTTTACATTCTTTCCAGAAGGCAGTGAGTGATTATGACATTCAAACAGAACTCATTGATCTTTTTTTACAAAGCATGGAAATGGATTTGGAAAAAGTGAATTATACAGACGAAAAATATAAAGCCTATATTCTTGGTTCCGCAGAAGTAGTTGGCCTCATGTGCTTACATGTATTTACTGAAGGTGATAAAAATAAATATGCTGATTTAAAACCTTTCGCCATGAAACTTGGTGCAGCATTTCAGAAAGTGAATTTCCTGCGAGATATGAAAGATGATTACCAATTATTAGGACGCATATATTTCCCGGGAATTGAAATTGACACATTCAATAATGTTTCCAAAAAGCAAATTGAAACGGAAATTGAAATGGATTTCAAAATAGCCTTGGAGGGAATTAAAAAATTACCGGCTTCTTCAAAAGGTGGCGTATATCTTGCGTATGTTTATTATGTTTCCTTATTTAAAAAAATAAAAAGATTACCGCCACAGCGGGTACTCACAGAACGCATACGTATCAACAATGGCAAAAAATTCAGCCTGATGTTAAACAGTATGGTTCAATATAAAATGAATCTATTATGATGCTCAGAAGCCTTATATTATTACTTTTTTTTAATACAGCTTTGGCAGCTCAAACGCCCACCATCAGTGAGGTTCGAACGATGTACCACAATTCTTCAGAAGATGGAACGACCTGCAGGAAGATGGTGGATATGCTGGCCGTTTACACAC
>JBBRSI010000094.1:0-3026 GCA_038245585.1 Chitinophagales bacterium | reverse complement strand
TTGGAGATACATCATTTAAATACAATAAAAACTGTTTCCACTTAGGCTGGTCCAGGTATAGTTCTTTGCGTATATTATCCATCGTTTTTTTATCTCCGGTTTGCCCGACAATTAATCGCGCCGGATCAGCAAATGCCTGGAAAATAAAAAATACAATTACAACCACGCCTGCCATGACAAGTAAGCCATAAAATATTTTTTTGAGAAGAAATTGGAGCATGATTGCATTCTTTTATTTAATTGCCAACATAAAATCTATAAAGCATGCTTATTGGATTTTTGACGGTTTCAACATCTCACATCATACATTACCTGGTCGCTTTCTTTAAATCCGCCCAGCCCCATTTGTTTTCAACCACCGGTCCATTCATTAAATATAGTTCAGGATTGGTGCGTGCCGCAGTTTTTAATGCTGTCGCATCAAGGCTTAAAATGGGCAGGTTATAATTATTTTTTTCATTGAAAAATTGTTCGGCAGCAGATGCCTGTGAAGCAACAATATATAATGGGATTTTTTCTTGTTTCGCCATGCTGTGTAATGCAGTAAAATTATTAAGCCAATAATCAGTTCCGGCCGAAAAATCTTTTACGAAAAATAAATAGTATCGCCCGGTTGTATTAAGTATTGCTTCAGTAGAATCATTTCCTGAAGATGTTGAAAGATAAAAGTCTTTTACAGGTGGCTCATTGTTAAACCCTTTTTCAATAATGATGTCTTCCCTGCTCACAAATTCCCAGGTAGAATCAGGAATGTTTTTTCTTGTAAATTCCTTTTCTTTGCCATCTTTTTTATAAATGAATTTAAAATCTTTCTTGTCAGCTATGGCATTGAGGGGCATTTTTCTAAGCTCAACGAGGTTATTACCTTTTTTAAAAGGAAGGCAATCAACTACGGGCATGTGCCGCATTACAAACCATTGATAGCCCAATACGATTAAGACTGAAATACTAATAAGAATAAAATTAGCTGTCGGTGTAAGTACCGGGATAATATGTTTAGAGCCGAAGAAAATGATAAGAATCAATAAAAGTAAAATGAGATCTTTAATGAATGATTGCATTGCAGTGAGAGGGATACAATCACCAAAGCAGCCACACGTTGCGATCTTCCCTGACAACACTGCATAACCAGTTAAGAAGCTGAAGAAAACGATAAGCAACAGGAGAAGGACGCTAAAAAACTTTTTCCAAATACCCAGTAAAATTCCTACGCCTACGACAATTTCAAGTGTAATCATAATTATAGAAAACGGCAATGCATAGTTATGAAGCCAATCCATTGTGTTTTTTAATTCCGGATTTTGCGCCCACACTTCAAAGAATTCCTGCATTTTATAAGACAGCCCAAGCGGATCATTTGCTTTAACCAATCCTGAAAAAATAAAAAGCACACCCACGATCACGCGGGAAATATTAACCAATAATTTCATAATATTTTTAAGAATACATTTTTTAAGCTGCTAATATTAATGCAAAAGCAGCATAATTTATAATGTCATAATAATTAGAATCAATGCCCTCGCTGGCTAAAGTGAGGCCATCATTTTGCACGATTTGTTTAATGCGGAGAATTTTTGCAAGAATGAGGTCCACGAAACTTTCGTGGCTCATATCTCTCCAGGCTTCATCATAATCATGGTTTTTATCCTGCATTAATTTTTTTGAGATTATTATTTTTTCATCATATCTCTTTCCCGCTTCTTCCGGTGAAAGGTCTTCCACTTCGTCATCATTTATATCAAGTTGTATAAGGCCTATGACTGCATAGTTTAAAATTCCCATGAACTCACCTTTTACATCATCATTTATTTTTTGGATACCTTTCTGCTGGATATTTCTTATTCGTTTCGCCTTAATATATATCTGATCGGCGATAGAAATGGTACGATAAACTCTCCATGAAGTACCATAGTCTTTGGTTTTGTTTATAAATATTTCCCTGCAATTGCCTAAGGCGTCATCGTATTGTTGATCGGTGTTAACTTGCATAATTATCGCCAAATTTAAACATAAACAAACAATGTTTTCACTGAACTGCAAGGGCAGACTGGTATTGATTGAGCAGCCATTGGTCATGGGAATTCTAAATATAAATGAAGATTCATTTTATGCAGGGAGCAGGTTACAAAATGAGGATGCACTTTCTAAAAAAGCTGCCCAAATGATTCATGAAGGAGCTGATATACTTGACATAGGCGGGCAAAGCACAAGGCCGGGCAGTGTAAGAATTTCAGCCGGTGAAGAATCAGCACGTGTACTGCCTGCGATTGAATTAATTAAAAAAGAATTCGTGGATTCAATATTATCTATTGACACCTACCATGCTTCAGTAGCGAGGCAGGCTGTTGATGCAGGTGTTTCAATGGTAAATGATATAAGCGCCGGAGAGATGGATGATACAATGCCCGAAACAGTTGCAAAATTGAAGGTTCCATATATATGTATGCATATGAAAGGAGTTCCTGAAACCATGCAACACGAAGCTGTATATGACGATATAAGTAAGGAAGTATTAGATTTTTTTATTCAAAAAACTAACCAGCTCAGACTGGCCGGCATTGATGATATCATCATTGACCCGGGATTTGGATTTTCAAAAACAATTACGCAAAATTTTACTTTATTGAAAAATCTTTCTTTATTTAAAATGCTCCAAATTCCAATAATGGCAGGCCTTTCACGAAAATCTTCTATTTACAAAACCCTTGATATTCCAGTAGAAGATTCGCTCAATGGCACTACAGTACTTCATACAATAGCTTTGCAAAACGGGGCTGATATTTTAAGGGTGCATGATGTAAAAGAGGCAAAAGAAGCGGTTACATTATTTGTTGCTTACGGTAAAGCATAAACGCCTCCGCTAAAGCGGAGGCGTTTAAAATATTTGGTTGTCTAGTTATTTACCTTGCCCTTGTGGTTGTCCTTGTCCTTGTGGCTGTTGTTGCCGCTGCATTTGTTGCAATTGTTGCATCATTTTTTGCTGCTCCTGCATTTTTTTCTGATAGGCCTCTGCTGGCATTATGTCC
>JBBRSI010000093.1:0-3190 GCA_038245585.1 Chitinophagales bacterium | reverse complement strand
TTTTTGTTTGCATAATGTGTAATTGAAAAGGTAATGAAAAAAAATTTACACCCCCTTCGCCTCCGTTCCGCTACGCTCCACTTAGGCGAAGGGGGTGTAAAGAACCTAACCCTGTTTACACAATATGCTTTATACTACCCGTCAGAAACGGCATTGCCAACTGAATTCTTCAAATTATTTATATAATCTATATCCCAACTTGAAATTTTCTTAATAATGATTTTATTAATACCTGTGAACTTCACCAAACTATCTTCATTTTTTGAATCTATCTTTAAAATTTGCCAACCATCTTTTTCAGTCTTACAGTATGCTATCGCAAGACTATCATTAAATAAAATCCCTGCATATCTGCCGTTACTATTTACAAATCCCTCTAATAATATATATTGTTTATTTGGAATAAAATACAAATTTAAATCTTTATAAAGAATGCATCTTCCGCTACATGCAAAATCAATTATTGGTTTGAAATCAGCTTTGTTAATAATATTCTTTTGATAATAGTTATTTTGACTTTCATAAATAATCTTAAATATATTTTGATTTGAATTATAATTTTTACCAGCGCTTATACAAGATGATAGCACAAGGACAAGAAATATAAATACAATTTGATTTAATTTCATCTTTCTACATTTAATATTAAAATGCACATATAGATTTCATAATCATGGGCACTGATATCTTTTTTGAATCCCGCCGCCGCCTTGTCTCCCGACAAGCGGCTAAGTAATAGCATAAAATAATTTTACAATTTCTATCATTTATGACGAAATGCAAGTTATAAAATTAATCCAATATTCGGATTTCAGCATTGCCGCTTGTCGGGAGACAAGGCGGCGGCAAAAAACTGTCCATCAAAAAGGAGAAAAAAGAATATTTTCTTCAGCTAAAAATAATGCCGCTCAAAGAACAGAAAGTACAAGTGAGTCCCGATAAACCGGGATTTAAATAACACAACAGACGATCCTATGAAAAACTATAGCTGGTAATCAAAAATATCTATAGATAAAAAAGTGAAATAATTTATTTACACCGACATCATTTCTTTTTCCTTTGCAACGAGTAATTTATCCACGAGTGCGATATATTTATTCGTCACTTCCTGCACACTATTTTCAGATTCTTTCGCCAGGTCTTCACTCAAACCATCTTTTTGCAGGTGCTTAATTTGTTCAATAGAATCGCGGCGAATATTGCGAATGGCGATCTTGCAATGTTCTCCTTCATTGCCGGCTTTTTTAAATAATTCTTTTCTTCTTTCTTCCGTCAATGGCGGCAGGAATAAGCGTAATTGTACGCCATCATTTTGCGGCGTAATTCCAATATTTGCCTGCATGATCGCTTTCTCTATTGGTTGCAGCATATTTTTTTCCCATGGTTGAATACTGATCGTGCGTACATCGAGCACATTGATATTAGCCACCTGTGCTATAGGTGTGGAAGCGCCATAATAATCCACTTGTATTCCTTCAAGCATCACAGGAGAAGCTTTCCCAGCACGGATCTTAACCAACTCTGCTTCGAAATGCGCAATGGCTTTTTCCATTTGCGCATTTGTATCTTCTAAAATCATTTCAATTTCTTCAGTCATAGAAAAATAATTAGGGGTAAATTTAATAAAAGAAAAGGCAAATGAAAAATATCCTGTGATCTTAAAATTTATTCATCATTGGATGCCGTGTTTTCCTTGCTGGCGCTGTACATATTCAGCACTTTTACATTTGCATCTGTTTTGGAATGAATGGCCCGCAAAGATTTTTGCAAAGGCAAAAAATAAGTAATGAATAAGACACCTGAAAAAAACATTCCGACAAGGATCAGTAAGATCAAATTGATGTCCAGTACCTGGTTTAAAAGAATGGGCACGGTGGCAAATAAGATACTGGAAAAAATTAAGATCAGTGTTACCTGTTTGTTGGAAAAACCTTTATTCAATAATAAATGATGTACATGATTTCTATCGGGTGCAAAAGGCGATTGTCCACGGGAGAGGCGTATAATAAATACCCTCAGTACATCCAGCAACGGAATGAGCAACAAGCCAAAACCTATGGCAGGCGCGGCTTTTAACACATATACAGGAGCGGTGGAGGCCGTCTGTGAAAATTTAATGACCAATACCGCATTCACCAAACCAAGTAACATAGATCCTGAATCACCCATGAATATTTTTGCCGGCGGAAAATTAAATATCAAAAAAGCCAGTAAAGAACCCGCCATGGCAAATCCAAGTATGGCATAAGAAATATTATTATTTACCAGGAAAAATATACCGAATCCGAGGCAGGAAAAAAGTCCGAGTGAGCCTGCCAAACCATCCACACCATCGATCAAGTTAAAAGAATTGATGATGAGCATAATCACAAAAAATGTGACAATATATGAAGCAGTTTGCGTGAGTTCATTCACCCCCAAAAAACCATAAAAATTACCCACAAGCAAATGCGCTTTTGCAGAAATTACAGTAGCAACAAAAACCTGTCCCAATACTTTTTTCCACGCCTTTAAAACAAAAATATCATCAATGACGCCAATAATAAAAATGATGAAGAAAGCAGCAAGATGATATTGAAATTCCTGGTTGCCGATCTTGAAATCGGAAACCAGTAATAATGCCAGAGAAAGACCAATAAAAATAGAAATACCGCCTAAGGAAGAAATTGCATCCGCATGCGTTTTACGTGCATCCGGGATATCATAAATTCTGTTTGCGCGCGCAATTCGTATAATAAAAGGCATGGTGAAAAATGTAATGAGAAAAGCTATGAAGGCGCCGGAAGCAACTTGTAACATAGATATTATTTAGTGAATCATCAGGTTTGCCAGGTTATTTATAAAAGAATTGAAGGGATTGTAAAAATACAAGCTATCCTTTCTATGACCAAAATAAATTTACTTAACAGTTGATGACTTCCGGGAATAAACTTTCATAAAAGATCGCGAAGCTTGCTACCATTGATTATCCGGCTATTTCAAGAAGGGTTTCCCGGGCCGCATTTACTGTATAATCAATGTCCTCATAGGAAAGAGCATCATTTAAAAACCAGCTCTCAAAGGCAGAAGGCGGGAGGTAACAGCCTCTTTTCAGCATGGCATGAAAAAATTTGGGGAAGATTTTTGCATCGGCATTGGCAGCTTCTGCAAAATCATTAACGGATGTACCTGTGAAGAAAATACTCAGCAT
>JBBRSI010000092.1:0-3271 GCA_038245585.1 Chitinophagales bacterium | reverse complement strand
TAACGTTTATAATATTCAGGATTAATATCTAAATTCCAACCGCCATACGTATAAATATTTGCGCGTGTAATAACATCCCAGTTGTCATTGAACACTTTATAATAACCAAGTCCTTCCAGACCAAGGCCAAAACTTTCATTGGAGGCAAATTGCGGCGCAAGAATTCCAGAGTGTCTTCCGCGGCTTAAAGGGTAAATTCCAAAGGGCAGGCCAATTGGCAAAGGCACACCTTCAAACTCTATGAATGCGGGGCCGCTGACAGCAATTTTGTTATTAATGATCTTCAATTTTCGTGCACGGATATCAAAGTGCGGTGTATCCAGGTTGCATGTAGTGAAAGTAGTTTTGTATGCATAAGCGACATCAGGACTTACCTTTTTAAAAAGCTGTGCGTGCACATAAATTTCCCCTTCATTATAATAGGTGTTTTTGGTAAGACCTTTCTGTGATTTTAAATTATAAAATATCGTATCATTTCTTGATGTACTTCCGTCCTGCGTGATCACTGCCTGGTTCAAAGGCCCGAGTGTAGTATCTGTGCCGCCATATGCTTTGATCATATTTGTTTTCTGATCATATTGAATAGTGCCAGCCTCAAGATTGGTATTTTGCTGTTTCACTTTTGCTTTTCCATATAAATATAATTGTTTTGTTGGTACGATCAATACACCTGAATCTTCAGCACAATATTCAATCGGAGCATCCAGTGAATCTTTAGAAATAAGCAGCGAATCAAGATGTAAAACAGTAGTGTCTTTTCGTATTAAAGTAGTATCAGCATTTTCAAAAGAATCAAATCCATCATCTATAGTGGAATCAATTATTTTTTTAGGAATAGAATCATTGGAAATTAAAATTGAATCTTTCTTTTTGGGAATAGTATCCTGTGCAATAAATGGAGGTGAAAAATATTTTACAGAACTTGTGCCTGTTAATGATTTGAAAAAAAAATGAAAATCGTTTGCTTTTACTGCATTGAACTGCGTTATAATGCAAATCACTATGGCTATTAAACCTGAAAAAAAATATTTTGTCTTAACTTCGCTGCGGTTTGGCATACACTTAAAAACAAAAATAGGGCTTTAATCAATAAATGATTTGTGAAGAATACTGAATAACGAATGTAAACTATGCGCAACAAAATCCTCATATCTTTTTCATCTATCTTTTTTTTACTTTTTTTTACTTCTTCTGCACCCATCAATCTTCCGGAAAAATATGTACAATCAAGTACTTTAAAAACGATTGTGATTGATGCCGGTCACGGGCTTCCCGATCCCGGTACCCAGGGAACCTATAGCAATGAATCGGATGTGGCACTGGCTATAGCTTTGAAGTTGGGACAAAAAATTCAGGAAGCTTTACCTAATTGTAAAGTTGTATATACCCGTACCGACAGGAATTTGCCCAATGGCTTGACAGATAAAAATGCCGCAAACCGCTACCGGGCAAAATTGGCGAATGATGTGCATGGCGATTTATTCATCTCCATTCATGCGAATGATTACCCAACGGGCAAAAAGAAAATAATCGATGGGTATCATACAGAAAAATATTATACCTATAGCGGAAAAGGAAGTAAACGCAAAAAAACAGCGCATACGCGTCAAGTTGCAGATTATCATTATGAAAAATTACCAGGTACCATTTCAGGTACTGAAACGTATATATGGGCTGTAAATAAAAATGATGACAAAGTAAAATTTGCCAATGACGGCCAGGGTGAATTTTCCGGCAATGCAGATTCTTCTTTTCAGTACGATAGCCCGGAAGCTAAGATACTGGCCAATTTGAGGGTTCAAAAATATTTTGACAATAGTAAAAGCATAGCAGAATTTGTACAGGAAGAAATGGAAAAAATTGGGCGGATAAATAAAGGCGTTAAACAACGCGACTGGGAAGGAATCTGGGTTTTACAAGCCACAGCAATGCCAAGTATCCTGGTGGAAACAGGTTTTTTATGTACACCATCCGATGAAGATTATGTAACCAGTGACTCAGGCCAGAATAATATGGCCAATGCAATTTTAAATGCAATTATCCGCTATAAAGCTAAATTGGAAAACACCAATAATCCCACACTGAGCAATACGATCAATGGGAAATAATGCCTTTTTCCGGTTAAAATCAAACCTGGTTAAGACAATTCATCTTTTTGGTTTTTAAAATACACACCTGATAATCCAATCTTTTTTAAAAATCTAATTTGTGATACATATAATTAACCATTAATTTTATTTATACGTACATTACTAAAACCTATTTTTACACGCAGCAATTTTGAAAATTGCACTTTATCAACCCGGAATTATTTATGAAAATATCAAATGAAACGAAGGTCGGCGCACTCACTACAATTGCCGTAGCATTTTTAATTATGGGTTTTAATTTTCTAAAAGGAAAAAACTTATTAAAAAGTGGCAATTACATTTATGCAAAATATACCAATACCAAAAAATTAGTTCCTTCCAGTCCCGTTTATATAAATGGTTTCCAGGTGGGCACAGTAAACGATATTGAATCAGATGAAGATGTACAGCATGTAACTATTTCCATTAAATTAAATGATACATATAATATCCCCAAAAACTCCAATGCATTTATTGAAAGTTCATTACTCGGTTCTCCAAATATTATTATCATACCCGGAAATTCAACTACATTCCTGAATAATAATGACACGATTCAAACCACAGAAAAAGGTGATTTGATGTCGCAGGTTTCTGATAAGATCGGACCGGTGACTGACAAGATTACTCAAACGCTGACTACATTGGATAGCGTTTTACAAAATATCAATTCTATAATGGATCCAAATACAAAAGGCAATCTTAAGAGTGTGATAGATAATCTTAGTATCGCTTCTGCAAGTGTCGTTGTTTCAGTAAATAGCCTGCAACAAATGCTGGATAAACAAAATGGCGCATTGGGAAAATCTTTGAATAACATGAATTTATTTACCCAAAACCTGGTTCAAAATAATGGTAAAATAGATTCGATCATGGGTAATTTAAATAAAACAACGGACCACCTTGCCGCGGCTGATGTGGATGGCGTAGTGAATCAATTGAAAGCATCTGTCGACAAACTTGATAATGTGATGAATAAAATAAATTCAACGGACGGCACCCTTGGCAGCCTTATCAATTCCAAAGTATTATACAATAGCCTGAACAGTTCTGTTGTTAGCCTGCATACACTTCTGGATGACTTGCGTGTAAATCCGAAGCGCTATGTAAATATTTCTGTTTTTGGAAAAAAAGATAAAGGC
>JBBRSI010000091.1:0-3284 GCA_038245585.1 Chitinophagales bacterium | reverse complement strand
TTCGTGGCTAAAAACAAATATTTTAAAAATTAAACAAAAAATATGAACCTTATTATTGGCAAAACTTATGAAGAGATGTCACGTGAAGCGGTGAACGATTTGCTTGAAATTTTACAACCAATAAAAAATCCACTTGTGTGCACCGCATCCGGTGATTCACCAAAAGGCATGTATAAAGAACTAGTAAGGCAGGTAAAAGAAAAAAATATTGACATTTCCAGCTGGAATTTTTTAAGCCTTGATGAATGGGCCGGAATGAATGGAAACGATGAAGGCAGTTGCCGCTTTCATCTAAATAATGATTTATTCGAGCCACTAAATGTTGCAGAAAGCAAGATTACATTTTTTGATGGAAGGGCTTCTGATTCCCAGGCAGAATGTGATCGTATCGAAAATTATACAAAGGAGCATGGAGGAATTGATGTTGCTATTGTCGGGCTTGGAATGAACGGGCATGTAGGAATGAATGAACCCGGCACCTTTGAAAACTCACGGGCACACGTAGCCGAAATAGACAGCACGACTCAAACCGTAGGGCAGAAGTATTTTAAAAATGAACAAAAAATTACACATGGCCTTACCTTAGGAATAGCATCTATTATAGAAGCAGGAAATATTATGTTATTGGTTAGCGGGTCTAAAAAAGCTGCTATCGTACAAAGGCTTTTGGAAGAGGAAATAAACGAGCAATTACCTGCAACTTATCTACGTAAACATAAAAACTCAAAAGTCTATCTCGATAGTGATGCAGCTGCTCTTAGTAAAGACAAATAATTATGCAAGAAAAAAATATCATGGGTATAGACATGGGAGGTACTAATATCCGTGGAGGGTTGGTGAAAGAAGGTATATTAACAAATGTGCTTTCCAAAAAACTCAATGCTAAAGGATCTGTTGAAGATGTGCTCGAGGAATTATTTTCTATAATAGACGAGCAAATCGATGATTCCGTAAAAGCAATAGGCATAGGTGTTCCGGGGCTTATGGATGAAGAAACCGAAATGGTGCTTGATGTAGTTAATATTCCTTCGTGGAAAAAAGTTCCTTTAAAAAAACGGGTGGAGGAACATT
Organism: Chitinophagales bacterium; assembly: GCA_038245585.1. Lineage (GTDB taxonomy): Bacteria > Bacteroidota > Bacteroidia > Chitinophagales > Chitinophagaceae > JAFDXJ01. The sequence goes on along the minus strand of JBBRSI010000091.1, from coordinate 2,213 downwards.
ATAATATTCCCGTTGTAATTAACAATGATGCAAACTGTTTTGCATTGGGAGAATTTTATTTTGGCAAAGGAAAGGAATATAATTCTATGGTAGGATTAACTATCGGGACCGGGCTTGGCGGCGGAATTATTATCAATAAAAAATTATACTCCGGAAAGAACTGTGGCGCAGGTGAATTCGGCATGATTGATTATCTCGATCATTTTTATGAGTATTATGCCAGCGGCCAGTTTTTTGAGAATATATATAAAACAAATGGCGGGGAAGTTTTTAAAAATGCTAAAGAAGGAAATAAAAATGCCATAAAAATGTATGAAGAAATGGGTGCACACCTTGGCAATGCGATCAAAATGATTTTATTTTCTCTGGATGTTGATCTCATAGTATTGGGTGGTTCAGTGCGGCACGCTTTTCCTTTTTTTAAAAAAACTATGTGGCATCAAATTCAAACTTTTCCTTTTACAAGAGCCCTGGAACATTTGAAAATAGAAGTTTCAACATTGGAGAATTCGGGAATTTTAGGGGCTGCAGCTTTGTATTATGACCTTAATAATGATTTAAAATCATAAAATAATTTCTCCTGAGCGACTACAAAAATTTTAATATTCAGATATAAAAATTCAAATTTATTTTTTAAAAATCAGGTTAATCAGGAACGGTATATATTAAGTATGTATTTTTAGTAACGGGCAGGATTATTACATTTATAAAAAGCCAGCTTATGAATGATTCTTTCAAAAACCAGGTCGCTGTTATTACAGGCGCTGCTACAGGCCTGGGTTTGGCCATTGCAAAAAAATTATCATCAGAAGAAATAAAACTTGCATTGCTTGATAAAAAATTTACACCCCCAAAAACTATCCAGGATGATTTTAAAAATGAATCAGAAAATTACGAAGTGAATGTTGCAGATGAAAAGGCCGTTAAAAATTGTATAGCAACAATTGTAAAAAGATTTGGCAGAATAGATATACTGATAAATAGTGCAGGGATCACGGGCATTACCAATATTAAAACGCATGAAACTTCGACAGAAGATCTAATGAATGTTTTTGAAGTGAATTTTATGGGCTCTTATTATACTTCAAAATACATATTGCCAATAATGCTTGGTCAACATTACGGCCGCATTTTACACATTGCATCTATTGCCGGGAAAGAAGGTAATGCAGGCATGCTTGCTTACTCCGCTTCCAAAGCTGCAGTAATAGGAATGACCAAAGTACAAGGCAAAGAATATGCAGAAACAGGGATCACTATAAATGCGCTTGCACCGGCGGTTATTAAAACTGCGCTTTTGGATAGCATGCCCGGGGAACAGGTAAAATATATGACCGACAAAATTCCAATGAAGCGTTGCGGTACATTAGACGAACTAACTAACATGGTGGAATATATAGTATCGCCGAAAAATAGTTTTACAACCGGCTTTACCTTCGACCTGTCAGGTGGGAGAGCCACTTATTAATAACATAACTCATTTCAAAAATTGATTTTATGGCGGAAAAAATAAATCCAACCAATCTGAATGTTGGGGTTGTAGGCCTTGGCCTGATGGGATGCAGTATAACTACCTGTTTGTTAATTGCAGGCCATAAGATAGTTGCTGTTGCTCCAATTGATGCCGATCTTCAACATGCTGAAAAAAGAATACACCATCATTTATCTATGTCAAGGCATGAAGGTTTAGCTTCCCATTCGCCAGGATATTATTTAAAGAGGCTTCAAATCACGGAGGATTATTCCTTATTGAAAGATTGTAAACTTGTGATAGAGTGTACCCTTGAAAATATAGATATTAAAAGGGCAGTGTATCAAAAAATTGAAAAGGTGATTGATAAGAATGCAATTCTAACGAGCAATACATCGGCCATCCCGATAAGTATGCTGCAAAAAGAGACTAAGTATCCTCATCGTTTTTTAGGATTGCATTGGGCTGAGCCTTCGCACACGACGCGTTTCCTTGAAATTATTTGCGGCGAATTAAGTGATGTTTCGAAAGGTGAATATTTATACGAGCTTTCTCATCATTGGGGCAAAGAGCCGACGCTGGTGCGTAAAGACATAAGAGGATTTATAACCAACCGGCTAATGTATGCTTTATACCGGGAAGCATTTTACCTGGTCGAAAATGGATATGCAACTGTGGAAGATGTGGACAGGGCGTGCCGGAACAATGCAGGATACTGGATGACGCTTGCCGGGATTTTCAG
>JBBRSI010000090.1:0-3289 GCA_038245585.1 Chitinophagales bacterium | reverse complement strand
TGCTTTATGTGGCGCATTGACTTACGCGGAAATCGGTTCGCGCTATCCCGTTGTGGGCGGCTATTTCAGGATATTTGCGTACGCTTATCATCCGTCTATTGCATTTTCCATTAACTGTATTATTCTTATCTCGAATGCTGCATCATTGAGTGCTGTTGCGCTGATCGGCTCTGAATATATCAACAACATTTTCTTTGGCGCAAGTGCAACTGGCAATACGCAGATTTATATTTCTATTTTTGCCATCATTCTTTTTTATGGGGTGAATTTATTGGGCTTAAAAGTCAGTGCGCGTACACAAAATGTACTGATGATCATTAAAATATTAATGCTGCTTGTTTTGATCAGTGCCATATTTATTCCTGCAGCGCATTATGTTGGGAAACCATTTGTAGCACCAGCTTCCGTTCAGTTTATGGATTGGATCAAAGCGCTCGGTGTTGCATTGATCGCTGTATCATTCACGTATGGAGGTTACCAGCAGACCATTAATTTTGGCAACGAAGTAAACAAACCCGCCAAAAATATTCCCAAAGGAATTTTTGCCGGAATAGCCATTATCATTGGCTTATACCTGCTGGTTAATTTTTCTTATTATAAAACTTTGGGTTTTGAAGGTTTGCAAAACAGTACAGAAATTGCTACACTGGTAACGACAAAAATCTTTGGCCCGGCCGGCGGTAAAGTATTTTCAGTTTTATTATTTTTATCTGTCCTCGCTTATGTAAATGTTTTATTATTAAGCAATCCCCGCGTGATGTTTGCCATGAGTGAAGACGGCGTTTTACCCGGTATTTTTCAAAAAAAATCAAAGAAAAAAGAAGTATTTATTATTTCTTTGACAACATTTACTGCACTTTGTATCATCATATTATTTTATGCAAAAACATTTGATCGCCTTTTAAGCTTCACAATTTTCCTCGATTGTTTTGGTATGGCCACTTCAGCGGGAGCAATTTTTATGCTGCGCAAAAAAACAAAACACCTCGATGGAACGGGAATTTATAAAATGAAATTTTACCCGCTGATCCCAATTATATTTATTCTTGCATATACTTTCGTGGGTATCAGTATTGCTATTGATAATCCGGAGACTGCGCTTACAGGTTTAGGTGTTCTGTCAGGATTTATGGTCATTTATTTTTTCACACATGGTTTAAAAAAGAAAACCAGGGAACCATAAATTTTGCTTTATTTATTTTGCCCCGATCGGCAAAACAACCTTTCCGTGCACTTCATTGATCACTTGAGCAGCCGTGCCATACATAGCAGACAAGCCGCAAAAAATTCCTTCAAAACCTGCAATTTTTTTAATAGTTTCATTTCCTGTAAAATCACCCGCGGCTAATAGAAAAAATAAAATGGTCAGCGTGAGAAAAATGATTTGTAAGAGTGTATTGGATTTCAGTGTTGCAATAAACATGAAAAAAGTAAAGACACCCCAAAGCAATAAATACCAGCCCATGCCATCAGCAGAAGTTTTCATATTTGCGGCAAGCGATGTATTTGGAAAAAATATCAATGCAACTAATGAAAGCCAAAACATGCCGTAAGCAGTGAATGCCGTAGCGCCGAATGTGTTATTTTTTTTCCATTCCTGGATACCGGCTATGACTTGCGCCAGTCCACCCATAAATATACCCATAGACAGGATCATACTGCTAAGTTCTATTAATCCCGCATTATGCAGGTTTAATAAAACCGTGGTCATACCAAAGCCTAAAAGCCCCAATGGCGCGGGGTTTGCCGTTAATTCTGCAAAATGTGTTGTGGTTTGAGTCGTATTCATAATCAGTTTTTAGATATAAAATTGAAAGTACATTTATTTTAATAATAATTCCCTTCTTTATTGTAATTGCTGTTAAATCAACTAAAGAATCTAATTTTTCAAATACTTTTGCGAAAATTTTTAAAATAATTTTTCATGGATGATCTGTCTTTTATATTAAATGAATTGGGTGAAAACCGGGATGAATATTTTCGGGCCATTGCACCGCCTATTGTGCAGACGAGCAATTTCGCTTTTCATACCGTGGAGGATTTACGCAAAAGTTTTGAAGATGAATACAGCACATGGATATATAGCCGCGGAAAAAACCCAACGGTTGAAATTTTAAAAGAAAAACTGGCAGCCCTGGATGGCGCGGAAGATTGCCTGGTGTTTAATAGTGGCGCTGCAGCGATCTTTGCGTCCGTATTATCACAGGTAAAAAGTGGTGATCATATTGTGAGTGTTCGGGGTGCATATACCTGGGCAAAAAAAATGTTTGATATTATTTTACCGCGCTTTAATGTAAGCACAACTTATATTGATGGCAGGGATTTGCAAAATTTCAAATCTGCTACGCAGCTAAATACCGTTTTATATTATCTCGAAAGCCCGAATAGCTGGAACTTTGAATTGCAGGATCTCGAAGCAGTTGCCAAACTTGCCAAAGAAAAAAATATAATCACAATTTGCGACAATAGTTATTGCACACCTGTATTTCAGCGGCCAATAGATTTAGGAATTGACCTGGTATTGCAATCGGCCACAAAATATATCGGCGGCCATAGCGATACAATTGCCGGCGTATTATCCGGGAAAAAAGAAACCATCGAAAAAATATTTAATAGTGAATACATGAATATTGGCAGTGGCATACAACCTTTTAATGCGTGGCTGCTCATACGTGGTTTGCGAACTTTGCGCACACGGTTGGAAGCTTCTGCTGCAAATGTTTTGGAAGTAATTAAATATTTAAAGCAGGAACCATTGGTGGAAAAAATCATTTACCCTTTTGATGAAAGTTTCCCCCAATTTGCACTTGCCAAAAAACAAATGAAAAATGCCGGTGGCTTATTCAGTTTTATCATCCGGGCAAATAGCGAAAAAGAGGTTGAATTGTTTTGTAATTCCTTGCAGCATATTTTGATTGCTATTAGTTGGGGCGGCCATGAAAGCCTCATTGTTCCCGGTTGTGCTGCATTGCCACGGAATAGCTTTGATGCACAAAATCCGGAACACCGGATCCTGCGTTTTTATGCAGGCCTGGAAGAGCCGTCTTATATCATAAATGATCTTAAACAAGCTTTTGAAAAATTAAAGCATGATTAAAATACCTAATAACCTTTACAATTCCCGTTCATAATATATCATTTTATAAAAACATTTTGATACACTTATTTTGACTCCGATGAAAAAAATAGCATTTATACTTTTAATAATATTACCCGTAAGCCTGATGGCCCAGGAAAAATGGGATCTGCGTCATTGCGTGGAATATGCCATGCAAAACAATATTTCAGT
>JBBRSI010000089.1:0-3358 GCA_038245585.1 Chitinophagales bacterium | reverse complement strand
TTATCGTATAATCAAAGTCGCCATACTCACAATAAAATTCGCCACTGCCGAGGAAAGGCAATGCATCCCAGCCACGCAAATCATCATACACACACATGCGCGGATACCATTGCGCGATCTCATAAATTTTTCCATTTTTGGTGGAGAAAAAATCTGTCCTGCCACCAAAATTTCCGGGAATTGTGTAATTATATATTATATGAATATCTATTTTTTCTTTGGAGGATAATGCCTGCGGCAAACGAATCTGCATTCTCGTATCATTGATGATATAATCGGCTTGAAAAGTTTTTCCTTTGTATTCAATGGTTACATTTTCGAAATGATAACCTTCTGTATGCATATTTCCTGAAGGCCTTCTGCGGCCGGAATATGGCGTATAAAAATTTGAACGGGCATCTTCCCGATATGTATTTTGATCAAGCTCTAACCATACCGATGACAATGCCTCAGGACTGTTATTTGAATAGTGTATTGTCTCCGTTGCCGACAAAGTATTTTTTACTGTATCAATAGTTGCATTCAATAAATAGTCAGCGTGGTTTTGCCAATAAGAAGCACCGGGAGCGCCATTTGCAGCACGGAATTCATTTCCATTTTTTGTATAAAAATCCTGGGAAAACAATTCATACGGATTAAAAACAGAATTTGTTTGGGCAGACAAAGAGAGAGAAATCAATACGAATGCGGGTAATAGTTTTACTTTTAAGTAATTCATTTATTAAAATTGTTGATCGTTAAGTTTTAAATATTTTATTTTTTTAATTGATTATATAAAAGCGCACAAATAAATCCTACAACTATATAAATCAAAAAACGTATCAGCCGGCTTTTCCACTGTGTTTTAGAATTGTCATTCATCTCTAATATTTAAGAATAATTAATTTAGTTGCTTGCGCAAAATAAATGAGTTGGCTATTTATGTGATAATTGTTCTATCAATTTATCTTCAATCGGCGCTTTCATTTTTGTGACAGAATCTATAAGTTCATTCGGAATAGTCGTGGATAAAATATACTGCTGCACTTTCCATGCATCGCCTTGCTTAACGACAACTCCGGAGCCTCTGCAAATTTTCATTTGCGTATTTAGCAATTCATCAAACCAGGCAAGGCTTCCTGTTTTGTCAAAATAAATATGCCTTTCCAACGCCGTAAAATGCCAGGTTGTTTTTTTATCGAAATAAGGTTTAGCCCAGGCCATATATTCCTGCTTATTCCATCTTTCAGTAGCATAGGTTCCGGTGAAGATGGCATCATCGGTATAAAAATTAAAGTAAGTTGTATAATCTGCATTTGCTGCAGCCGTATTAAAAGAATCCAGCATAGCAGCAATCGCTTTTTGTTCTTTTGCTGTGTCTGATGAGCCACCCGGCGTTTTTGCAGATTGTTGACAGGAGTATATACAGGTTGTGAAAATTAAGAATATTAGTGGAGTTAGTTTTTTCATTTTTACTTCTTTGTAATTTGTTTATGAAGCATTATTTTTTGCCATCCTTTCTTCCATATCTTCTGCGGTCGGACCATACATATTCGGGTTTCTCACACCCATGTGCCGGTAATACGTACTCAGTTGACCGCGGTGATGAATGGTATCAAACATAAAACTCCAAAAAATATTTGTCATGGGAGCAGCAAATATTTTATGACCATTTACCTGGAATTCTACCATTTGTTCTTCCCAGGTTTTATCATCTGTATTTTTTAAATTTTCAATCACCTTATTTGCATTTGTTTCAAAATAATTTGCTGCTTCTTCAATGCTTTCAAATGTCCTGTCAGAATTTTCATCTGCAATAAATGTTTTAGTTGCATTCGCCAATTCTTCGGCATGTGATAAGAAATGACCGATCAATTCTGCGGCGCTCCGGGATTTTTCATTACAGCGATAACTCAGTTTTTCCATATCTTTCGGTAAACCATTTACAGCAATTAAAGTCCTGGGAATTTCTGCCTGCCATGTTTGAATAAAAAATTCTTTGTTTGTCATGATTGTGTTTTTTAATTTTGAAAATAAACCTATAAGGTTTTCAAAACCTTATTGGTTTTACATTTGTACTGGTGAAATTGCTGAAAATTTCATTTCCGGTGTAATTTATTATAAGAATGGTTTGAAAGCAATCAAGCTGAATATTTTTTTTCAAAATCTTATTTTTGCATAAAATATTTATATACCTTTGCCGCCCCAAAAGTTCTTGATATAGAAAAATTGAATTTGGGAGTTCCGCTAAAAACGGAACGCTAAAACCAATAAAATTAAAAAAATGGCTAAAGAAATTACAGGCTATGTAAAATTGCAGGTGAAAGGCGGACAAGCCAATCCTGCACCGCCCGTAGGTCCCGCGCTCGGTAGCAAAGGCCTCAACATCATGGAGTTTTGTAAACAGTTCAACGCACGTACCCAGGACAAAATGGGTAAAATTCTGCCTGTACTGATTACCGTTTTTGCTGACAAATCATTTGAATTTGTTATCAAAACAGCTCCCGCCGCGATCCAGCTCATGGAAGCCGCGAAAATTCAAAAAGGTTCTAAGGAGAGTAACCGTATTAAAGTAGGTAAAGTAAACTGGTCACAGGTAGAAGAGATCGCAAAAGACAAAATGCCCGACCTGAATTGCTTCACCGTAGAAAAAGCGATGAAAATGGTTGCCGGTACTGCACGCAGTATGGGATTGACCATTGATGGCGCAGCTCCCTGGGAAAATTAATTAACCTCCTTAAAATCTTAGACATGGCAAAAGTGAATAAAAAAAGAAAAATAGCTGACGCTAAAATAGACGTAAAAAAACAATATACGCTCAAAGAAGCATCTTCTTTGGTAAAAGATATCAATACCACAAAGTTTGACGCTTCCGTAGATCTTCATATCCGCCTGGGCGTTGACCCTAAAAAAGCGGATCAGCAGGTGCGCGGTACGGTTAGCCTGCCACATGGTACAGGTAAAACTAAAAAAGTACTCGTGCTTTGCAATCCGGATAAAGAAAATGATGCAAAAGAAGCCGGCGCTGACTTTGTTGGCCTGGATGAATATATCAAAAAAATTGAAGGTGGCTGGACAGATGTGGATGTGATCATTGCAACGCCGACCGTGATGCCTAAAATTGGTAAACTGGGTAAAATACTCGGACCAAGAAACCTGATGCCAAACCCAAAAACAGGTACAGTAACCAACGACGTAGCGGCCGCTGTAAATGAAGTGAAAGGTGGTAAAATTGCTTTTAAAGTAGATAAAGCCGGAATCGTTCACGCATCTATCGGTCGTGTTTCCTTTGATCCGGAAAAAATTATGGGCAACAGCAACGAACTGATCAATGCGATCATGCGCCTGAAACCTTCTACTGCAAAAGGAATTTACCTGA
>JBBRSI010000088.1:0-3365 GCA_038245585.1 Chitinophagales bacterium | reverse complement strand
TGTGCTATTAATATTTTCATAGTTTACTCCACTGTAGATTTAATGACGCAACTCGTTTTCATACTTTAAAAGAATCAGGCGTATGCGTATTTAGTGATTATTCCCGGGATTATTTCATAAAAAATAACGATTGGTAATATTTCCGTTATACAAAGATAAATAAAAAAATAAAGTCCATTTATCTTAAACCTTCCTCCTATATCTACGAAAGAAATGACCATCCTGTAAATTATTAAAAGAATTATAATTGCAATCATTAAAGAAGCAGCCAGTGATTTTTGATATTCACTGCCATATGCAAATAAAATAGCGAGTGGTAAAAGGAGTATTCCCGCTACTTTATTTACATGAAACACTATGATCGTGTATGCATTTGCAGCTTCCCGTTTATGAAAGACAGCACCGGCAAGTGAAATAATTATTGCTTTGAGCGCGTATATAAATGTAACCAAAGCAATGAGCGCAACAATCTTTTGTAGAAATGTAAAATGAAAAAGCGGCGTATCTCCAAGGAAAAAAGTGATCCATAAACCAGCAACAATAAAAAATAAAATATTTAATAGCAATGAAGGCACAGTATCCTGCATGGTTTTTTCCCGGGATTGTTTATACCTGTGTGATTTGAAAAACAGGGTATTAAAAACACTTTTTATATAACCAGGGAAAGCCCGGCTGACTATGCCAAGAAAAAGAAGCAATCCTGCAAAAAGATAAAAAAGATAATCTTTCGAGTCATTCCTTCTCTTGTCGCCATCATGTAAAGGCATTTGTGAAGCTTGCAATAATCCGGGCAAATACAATAAACGCGTAAATGCAGTATCTCGCAACCAGGGAATAATTAAACTTTTTGTAGTATCAACAGGTAAACTTACCACTTCAACTTTTCGCAAGGAAGAATCTGGTAACATTTGATGTAAGGAATCTGTGATTACAATTTCAGGAGAATCTTTTAAAACCGGTGATATTTTTTTTACCAATGTGTCTTTAAAAAAAGCAACGTCTTTTTTTAAAGGCTTTAAAACTTTATTTACAGGGCTTGTATCTTTCTTCTGTATGGCTGCTTTAGCTTTTGCTTCATCAATCATACGCTGAAGCGCAGTATCTGTTTGGCAAAAAGTATTTCCAACTATAAAAAACAATAATATGGTCAGGCAAATTTTCAAGAATGGTATAGCATCAGACGCAAAAATAATGCGTGCAGTTTATATCTGTCAAAATAAGCTTATAAAACCGATATGTATTTTTGATTGCCTGAAATCCAATTTCTCATCATCCCTTTTCCCGATGGCGTAAGAGATATTAAAAATACCGGCATTCGTTTCAAATGCGATGCCTCCGCCGGCACCTATATATGTGTGATTGAATTGAAGCAGAGAATTTTCAAAGTGCGTATAACCCAAATCTGTGAAGCCAAATAAATAAGAATTTTGCCCAAGCAAATACCTGTATTCAAAACTCGTGACTGCATACCTGTTACAATAAATACTTTCTTCATCAAAGCCACGCAAGATCTTATACCCGCCAATTTGAAAAAGTTCATTCAGGTAATAATGCGGCGATTGAAAAATACCGCCATAAAAACTTGTTTTAAAAGTAGATTGTTTTCCAATCGGAAAATAATGTGCGGCTGAAGTTTTAAAAGATACCTGGTAACTTTTAAGCTGAATGGTGTCATACAAATTTTCAAAATTAAAACCCGTATCTTTTAATTGGAGTATCGTATTATTTTTACGGATCACTTTATCACCAAAGCCAGCCTGCACCTGGAGTTCATTTCCTTTGCGCGGGTTGAACCGATAATCTGTATTATTAAAATCATATTGCAATACAAGGCCAGTGCTGCTGAGATCAATAACATCCGGTAACTGGTGCGTGGATTTTACGAAAAGCGTATCCACGTCAAGTACATTGGTTCGTGCAAATTTTAAATAAACTGTTCCCGATTGCTTGGCAGATAATAAATATTGCAAACCTATTTGTGCCTGGATGTTCAGGTAAGAAGAATCTTTTTTGTACAACTGGAAACCAAAATTTACCCCAAATGGTGATTTAAAAATATATGGCCTTGCAAAATATAAATTCAATCGCGGTGATTTATTTTGCAATTGTTGCCAGTTAAGCGCAAGCGTTTCTCCATAACCAAAAGGATTCCTGATATCCAGATTTGCTTCGCCGGTAAGCAATAATTTCCCGCCGGCCGCACCAGAAGGCAAGAGACCAACCAATACATCAACCTGGTTGCTCTTTTTATTTTCAAGATATAAATTTAATTCCGCACCCGTATTCAGCATGCGGATATCCCATGGTTGTGATTGCTGAATATAGGGCAATTCCACTAACCTTTTATTGATAGCGGTCAATATCGATTTGTTGTATAAAGTATGTGGCTGGATATTTAAAAAGTTCCATAAAAAAGTGTTTGAAATTTTCGCATTACCTTTAAAGAGAATCGTATCGAGATAATATAACTGGCCAGGCACAACAGTCAATTTTCCACTGATCAAATCATTTGTGATTGTAATACTGTCGAGTGAAACCCGTGCAAAAGGATAACCATTATTTTCAAAATAATCCAGTAATTTTTCATACGCATTTTGCACAAGTGCCGGATCAAAAGGTTTTTTAGAAAATTCATATTGGAAAATCCCGGCCTGGTTTAAAACCGGCCAGTCATTTTCATTGGCATTCAAACTACCCCAGCGGTATTTTTCGCCCAAAAATAATTGAACAAAAAAAGTATCCTGAACTTTGTAAAAAGTATCGATGGAAGTAGTAATAAAACCCTGTGCCTGTAAGCTTTTTGGAAGCCTGGCAATATATTCGAGCACTGCCGGCTGATCATCAAAAACCGTATCTTTATTTTGCTGTGAAAAAAGTATAGCCGCTTTATCTAGAGGTTTTACCCTCAGCAATATTTTATTATTTTGCCCCATTGCTTTTGAAAAAAAACAAATAAGCATAAATAAAACCAGGCTCCTGCTATATTGAATTAATTTTGACATTATCCGGGTACAATTTTACAAAAGTATCATAACATGGCAGGTATTTATATTCATATTCCATTTTGCAAACAAGCTTGTTACTATTGCAACTTTCATTTTTCTACGAATATTTCTGCAAAAGATGAAATAGTGAATGCCATTTGCCGCGAAGCTTTTGAAAGAAAAAATTACTTGCAGGACAGTGTTGAAACAATCTATTTTGGAGGAGGTACACCATCTTTAATTGGAGCGGATGCATTGCATCAAATTCTTGACACATTACATAGAAATTTTGCGATATCGAATGATGCTGAAATTACGCTTGAAGCAAACCCGGATGATATTACAGCAGTATCGCTGGCACAATGGAAAGCACTCGGCGTA
>JBBRSI010000087.1:0-3677 GCA_038245585.1 Chitinophagales bacterium | reverse complement strand
AGCATTGCTGAAAACGAAGATTTCGTGTTTGCAACCGTTGATAAAATTGGGAAATATTATTATGATAAAAGCTATCTTGAAAAGCATATTTCTGCAGTAGTAAATTACCCATTGATTGATGTGGCGGCCATCAAAAAAGCAAAACTTAAAATTGTTGTGGACGCCATAAACAGTTCCGGCGCAGTGTATATCCCGGCATTGCTGAAAGAACTCGGCGTAAAAGATATAACTGTTATCAATGAGGAGATGAATGGAAAATTTGATCATAATCCAGAGCCATTACCAGAAAATCTTACAACTCTTAGCAGTGAAGTAAAAAAGAGAAATGCCTCACTCGGTATCGCGGTCGATCCTGATGTGGACAGGCTTTGTTTTGTATGTGAAGATGGTTCTATGTTTGGAGAAGAATATACATTGGTGGCTGTTGCTGATTATGTATTGCAACATACAAAAGGCAATACCGTCAGTAATCTATCTTCTACGCAGGCCTTGCGGGATATTACGGAAAAACACGGCGGTACGTATTATGCCAGCGCTGTTGGGGAAGTGAATGTGGTGACTAAAATGAAAGAAGTAAATGCGGTTATTGGTGGTGAAGGAAATGGTGGCATCATCGTTCCTGAATTGCATTATGGCCGCGATGCATTGATCGGCATCGCTTTATTTTTATCGCACCTGGCGGCATCCGGGAAGGCGATATCAAAACTTCGTGCGCAATATCCAAATTATTTTATCAGGAAAAATAAAATTGATTTGAATGAGGGTGTTGATACTGCCAAAATTTTTGAATCCTTAAAAGTTAAATATAAAAAGCAACCTTTAGATACAATAGATGGGTTGAAAATATTTTTCGATAATGATTGGGTACATCTCCGCACAAGTAATACAGAACCAATTATCCGCATATATGCTGAAAGCAGTTTCGAGACAACGGCGAATAATATTGCCAGCCGCATTCAACAGGATATAAAGGAATGTATGTAAAATGGTTTCTTGTATTTATAGTAATTTTGTAGAAATCTTTTTAAAATATCCCGCAATAAAATGTTTTTATGGAAAGAATATATTTTGATAATGCTGCAACAACTGCATTAGACCCCGCTGTCCTGGACAGCATGATGCCTTATTTAACTACCCATTTTGGCAATCCATCATCCATTTATAGTTATGGCCGCGAAACCCGCATGGCGGTTGAGATGGCGCGTAAAAAAACCGCCAAGATACTGAACACTACACCGGGAAGTATATTTTTTACAAGTGGCGGTACGGAAAGCATTAATACCATTTTAAAAGCTGCGGTCCGTGATCTTCACTGTACGCATATTATCAGTTCGCCCATCGAACATCATGCAACTATGCATACCCTTGAATTCATGGCAGAGCACTGGAAAACGAAAGTTGACTATGTAAAGCTTTTACCGAATGGCCATCTTGATTTGGAAGACCTGGAAAATTTATTAAAAAATAGTACAGAGAAAACGCTTGTAGCGCTGATGCATGCCAATAATGAAATTGGTAATATGCTTGACCTGCATGAAGTTGGTAATCTTTGCAAAAAATACGATGCATTATTTTTTAGTGATACAGTTCAAACAGTCGGTCATTTTCCATTTGATTTAAAAAATACACCTGTAGATTTTATCACCGCTGCCGGACATAAATTTCATGGGCCGAAAGGTGTAGGTATGATGTATATAAATGAGAACCTGAAAATAAAACCATTGATCAGTGGCGGTGCACAGGAACGTGCCATGCGTGCCGGTACAGAAAATATTTATGGCATTGTTGGTTTTGCTGAAGCTTTAGATATTGCTACAAAAAATTATGAACACGATAAAGCATATATCAGTGGTGTGCGGAATTATATGATGGAGCAATTGAAACAGCACTTTGATAATATCTCTTTCAATGGTGATCCAACAGGAAGAAGTCTTTATACGGTGTTGAATGTAAATTTCCCTAAAACCGCAAAAACAGAAATGATATTGATGAACCTGGATATGCAACACATTTGCGCTAGTGGCGGAAGTGCCTGTTCCAGTGGTGCCGAAGCAGGTAGTCATGTAATCCATGCATTAAATCCGGATCCGGAAAAAGTAGCTGTCCGTTTTTCTTTTTGCAAACACAATAGCCGCGAAGAAGTGGACGCGGTGATCAACGTACTGAAAGATATCTTATAGATTTTTCCTGGGATTTTACTTTGTAGGGCTAATAAAATAAATCTATCTTGCCGGGAATAAAATTCACCAAATTATTTTCCAATGCCCGAATGGTTTACATCTGATTATCAGCGCCTGGCTTTATCCCTGATCATTGGTGCAGTTATTGGTGCAGAGCGGGAATACCGTTCTAAATCTGCAGGCTTGCGCACAATGGTGTTGGTTTGTGTCGGCTCCTGTCTTTTTACCATTTTATCCATTCGTATCGGTGCAAATACAAGCACTGATCGCATAGCTTCGAATATTATTACGGGTATTGGTTTTCTTGGAGCCGGTGTAATTTTTAAAGAAACAAACCGGGTTACTGGTATTACAACTGCAACAACTATCTGGATGTCTGCTGCGCTTGGAATGGCAGCAGGCAGTGGTTATTTTCAAATTGCCTGGATCACTACAGGAATAATTTTAGTCGTACTTATTGGCCTGGCTTATGTGCAACGCTGGATTGAATATGCCAACCAGATGCGGGATTATAAAATTGTGTGCATGTATAAAAAAGAAACACTTGAAAGATATGAAGCTTTATTCCGGGCTAATCAATTAAAAGCCATCCGTGGCAAACATACCAAAGAAGCCAATAAAATTACGGGCAATTGGCTGGTCCAGGGCTCACAAAGAAATCATGAAAGAGTCATAAACGTTTTACTCAAAGACGATACTATCCTGGAATTTGATTTTTAGAAATTTTTTTTACAAGCAAAATAAATCTGCAACACTTCTTTTGAGCTTATTTCATTTTTAGCCATTTCAATCTTAAATTTCTGTCAAGGCAACTTAAGATTAATGTATCGCCATTAAATGAAAAAGCTCTGCGGACACTGGTATTCCAGTTGCCCGGAATAGAAGCCGAGATACGATTATGCTGAACAATATCGGCTGTATCATCAATCGTATAATTGGCCATATACACATAGTCTGAAGAAAATTCTCCCAGTGCATCTTTTAAAGAAGGTAGCGCCATGGTATCCATTCTTGCAGTTACTTTTTCAGGTATGATAGCTTCCATTTCATTCAGCCATGGATAATCTTTAAAACCTTTTTTCGTGATCTGAACAGCCATGTGTCCGGCACCATCATATAAAATATAACCTGTTCCATCTTTTGCCCAGTTATCCTGCTGCCAGTTTCCAATGGAGTCCATATTTTGTACAATAATCAACTGGTACATACCATTTAATAATGTGCGGCGATCCGCATTGGGCGCGGTATTGCAGGCATTTATTACAATGATAGCTATAAAAATAAAAATCAAAGGAATTTTACTTTTTATAGACTTATTTGATTTGAAGTTCATACTGATTTTTTTTGGTTGCGTTTTTGAAAATATTTCGATTGTAAAATAATTAGGAAATATGATTTGTCAAAAAGAAAATACTTTTTTGTGTGTGCTTAAATCTTTTTTTTCTATTAATATTTGAATACATATACATTTGCGCCTTTAACATTTAAATAACCTTT
>JBBRSI010000086.1:0-3682 GCA_038245585.1 Chitinophagales bacterium | reverse complement strand
GCAATATCCATCACTTTAATTTCTTCTTCCTTTTCATTTAGTTTTACTCCATCAGTAAGCATAGTATTACAAAACGGGCAGGCTGCGGCGATGATTCCTGCGCCTGTTTCAAGCGCCTCCTTAGTTCTTTCATTATTTATCCGTTTATCTCCCCTTTCTTCCTCCTTAAACATTTGTGCACCACCCGCGCCGCAACACAATCCATTGCTTTTACAACGCTTCATTTCTACAAGCGCAATGTCGAGGGATTCTAAAACTTTTCTTGGCGCTTCATAAATATTATTTGCCCTCCCCAGGTAGCAGCTATCATGATATGTAATTTTTTTTCCTTTGAAGCTTCCTTCCTCTTTCATTTTTATTTTGCCATCGTCTATCAGTTGCTGCAAAAATGTTGAATGATGTATTACCTCGTAATTACCACCCAATTCAGGATATTCATTCTTCAAAATATTAAAACAATGAGGGCAGGCAGTCACGATTTTTTTGATGCCATATCCATTAAGCAATTCTACATTTTGGTAAGCCATCATCTGGAACATGAATTCATTTCCTGCACGCCTTGCCGGATCGCCTGTACACATTTCTTCTTTCCCCAAAATTGCGTAATTGATACCAGCTTTGTCAAGAATAATTGCAAACGCTTTTGTAATTTTTTGTGCCCTTTGATCAAAACTGCCTGCACAACCTACCCAAAACAATATTTCCGGTACTTTATTCTCCGCCATCATTTCTGCCATGGTTGGTACATGCATAAATTATTGATTTAACTGAGCTAAAATACAACAAACAATTTTGATGATTGTTAGCACGTTCCATAGTTTAAAACTTATTTTTGCCGCTGTTTTAGAATTAATCTATTTGATACAAAAATTAAAAAACTGGGAACACTGGCCGTTCAAAATTCTATATGCACCAATTGCTCCTGTATGGCTTTGGTACATAATACGCTCACGTGCCGTTTGGTTTTTTACCCCGAGTAATCCACTTCTTACTTTTGGAGGAATGGAAGGTGAGCCAAAAAAGGAGATGCATGATTTGCTTCCTCCCAATTTGTGCCCTCCTTTTTTCAACGTTCAGCCATCAGAAAATTTTGAAAAAATATTGGAAAGAATATCTGCTAAAAAAATTCATTTTCCTCTTATTGTAAAACCTGAAGTTGGAGGCCAGGGAATTTTATTTAGAAAAATTGATACCAAAGAACAATTAAAAATTTATCATGAAAAAATTCCGGTTGAATATTTCGTGCAGGAATTAATTCATTATCCTTTAGAGGTAAGCCTTTTTTATTATCGCCATCCCAGAGAGGCAACCGGGACTATATCAGGATTTTTAGAAAAAGTGCCGATGCAGGTAATTGGTGATGGGAAACATACTTTGGAAGAGCTTATTTTAATAAACTCCAAATCAAAAAAGAAAATTGAGGATTTGAGATTAAAGCATGCAAACAACTTTCCTATCACATTGCCTGAAGGTCAAAAATATATGTTAAGTTATGCCGCCAATCACAACCGGGGCGCAAGTTTTATAGACTTAAAAGATGAGATTGATGACCAGCTAATAAATTTACTGGACGGCATCAGTCATAAAAACGATTTTTTTTATGGGCGCTACGATATAATGTGCACTTCAATTAAAGAATTAAAACAAGGAAAAAACTTTGTAATACTGGAATATAATGGCTGCGGCGCAGAACCTAATCATTTTTATGATACAGGCTACACCCTTATAAATGCCTGGAAAGAAATTTTGAAACATTGGAAAATACTTTATAGTATAAGCAGGCAGAAATATAAAGACGGAGTAAAATATTGGCCGCTTATAAAGGGCATCCGGTTCAGGTTAGCTACAAAAAAACATTATAAAATAATTAAGGCTGCAGATAGGATTATACCGTAAATATTAGTCATCTTTCTATTCAAAATAAAACCATGCTATCAAAGATTTTTTTATTATTCCTGCTTTTTATCGGCGTACAAACTTCTGCCCAAAAATATATCGCTGAAGATGCAGGAAGCAAAGTTCATTTCACCATAAAAAACTTTGGAATTAAAACAGGCGGAGACCTCTCAGGGGTAAAGGGTGACATATTTTTTTTCACCAGCGATCTTACCGCATGTCGCGTCAACGTATCTGTTGATGCATCTACTGTTGATACGGATAACGGAAGCCGTGACAAGCATTTAAAGGGAGGTGAATATTTTGACATTGAAAAATATCCTGTAATAACAATTACTTCAACCAAAATTGATAAAACGAATAAAACTGAAGCGGGTTATTATTATTTTACGGGCACACTTACCATGCATGGTATCACAAAAACAATTGCTTTTCCTTTCAAAGCTGAAAAAACAAATGACACTTATCTATTTACCGGGGAATTTGAAATAGACAGGCTTGACTATGGTGTTGGAGATAAAAGTGCCGTATTAAGTAATACTGTAAATGTATCTTTATCAGTATTGGCTAAAAAAGGTTAATACAAAAGTAATGGGGCTTGCAAAAGTTTTTTTTTGGGGAATGCTGGTAAGCTTTCTTGGCTCTCTTCCTCTGGGAACATTAAATGTTGCAGCAATGCAAATAAGTGTACAGGAAAGCATATCAAATGCTATCTGGTTTTCCCTGGGCTCCCTGTTAACTGAAATGATATACGTACGTATTTCTCTTGTTGGCATCAACTGGATCCGTAAACGAAAAGCGCTTTTAAAATGGATGGAATGGATAACCCTCGGCATTGTGCTTGCACTTGCTGCAGGCAGTTTTATTGCGGCAACGCACGAGCATCATGCTAAAAATGTATTGCTAAATAATAACATCCACAGATTTTTCCTTGGATTCATGTTGAGCTCTATCAGCCCTATGCAAATACCCTTTTGGTTTGGCTGGAGCACGGTGTTGTTTTCAAAAAATATTTTACAACCTAAAAATTCTTTTTATAATTTATATATTGTAGGGATAGGGCTCGGGACTTTAATAGGGAACTGTGTTTTTATTTTCGGCGGTAAATATATTGTTGAGAAACTCAATACCAATCAAAGTATTTTGAACTGGGTGATTGGTGGCATATTTGCATTAACTGCAGTTATACAACTTATAAGAATCCTCATACATAAGGATGCCATAGATAAAATGAATAAATTTCCCGGAGCTTCTACTTAATGTTTATTACATAAAATAATAAACTCAATCAAACAAATATCATTTATTTAAAACCACCACTTTTGTTGAGGCACCTGAGGATGTTTCAAACATCTTTTGTGCAATTTCTTTATCATGGCCATAAATATCCGTACGAAAATTAAGCAGCCCGTTATCATCAACCCATGCGGTATAATAAGTAATAAAAACGGGGACAGGATTTTTTACCGGCACAAATTGTTCATTGCCGTTGTTCATCGCTGTATCTATTCTTTCCGGCGTCCATTTGGGATTATCTTTTAAAAGATAATTAGCAAGTTTTTCAGGATCGCTCAGGCGGATACATCCATGGCTATATGCACGCACATCTTTACTGAAAAGGCTTTTGGCGGGTGTATCATGAAAATAAATATTAAAGCTATTCGGGAATAAAAATTTTACTTTCCCAAGTGAATTATCTCCTCCAGGCCTTTGCCTAATTTCCGGGAAAGTTTCAGTGCCCCCGGTAATCTCCATGTTATGGCTTTCAAGATAACCTGCATTTTTT
>JBBRSI010000085.1:0-3806 GCA_038245585.1 Chitinophagales bacterium | reverse complement strand
GTGGGCATTGGCAGTAGTAATATATTTTTTAAAAATACACTTGTTGACCTGAAATCCTCTACCACTACATTTTTACCGTTTATTGATGTAAGCGCAACATCTCATTATAATAAATATAAACTCACCACGATTTTTGCAGAATTACCTTTAGAACTCCGTTATGCCGGTAATCCCGTACAACCGGATAAAGGTTTTAAAATGGCATTTGGCGTGAAGGTTGGAACGCTTTTAAAAGCATATACAAAAGGAAAAAACCTGATGGATGCCACTGGCACAACTGTGTATGGCGACAAATTTATTCAAAAAGAAAGTGAAAAACGGTTTATCAATTCTACCCGTTTTGCCGTTACAGGAAGAGTTGGTTTCGGAAATTTTACACTTGATGGATCTTATCAGCTTAATAGTTTTTTGAAACAAGCTGCAGGCGCTCCTATTCACCCCTATTCAATTGGCCTTACGATCAGTGGACTTTAATATGAAATCTTTTTTATAAATTGAGAGCAGCTTTTCGAAGCTGCTTTTTTTGTTTTCTTAAATGTATTTTTGCATTGAAAAAAGACAGCTAATGGAACCAGAGATGCGTGAATTTTTACTTAGGATTCTTTATACAATGTGTATCATTATTGTATTTATGTTGCTCAATGCATCCATCGGTATAATGCTGCAATGGGGCTTTATTTATGATAGAATAACATTCGGGAATATCCTATTTTATCTATGGTTGATTGCCAGTCTCCTGGTTTCAATATGGATGATCCGAAATATTTGGAAAGAGCCATTAGACTTAAGTTAAATGTTTAGCTGCTATGATCCACGATGATCATCCAATGACCTTTTATTTTACGGAACAATAGAGTATAGTAGCCGGACACATCGCCGACACTTCTTTTTAGTTCCCATTTTCCAACAACGAAATAATAATCATCAGATAATTTTTTCATACTTAAAATAGTGGAGGTGAAATGGCCCATGTGTGCCGTATCCGGGTAACTTTTTTTATACCCTTTCAATGTGGTTTCATAACCATATCGCGGGCCGCTGCTGCCAATAAAAAGAAGGCTGTCATTATTCCAGTAGCCTACCATAAAAGAATCAAGATTGCCTTGGTTCCATGCTGTATTTTGCTGTGATAATATTTTACGAATTTCTACTTCATCTTTATTTTGTGCAAATGAAACAGTAGCATGCAATAAAAAAATGCAGGTTGCAATTACGCTGCTTAAAAAGTATTTTTGTTTCATATTTTTTTTGAAAAATACAAAAAAAAGATTGAATGAAAAAAAATGATATGCCTTATAAAGCGCACTTGCAAAAGGATTTGAAGTTGGCAACTATTTTAAATGAGCCCTGTGCACCTTTACAATTTCATCAAAATATTCCCTTACGGCTTATGGCCGGAATCATGTCACAGCAGTTGAATACACGTGTGGCTAAAATTATTTATCACCGTTTCCTGGAATTATATAAGGGCAAAGAACCGCGCCCGGCGCAGGTTTTAGCGACACCTGATGAAACGTTGCGCGCAATTGGCCTCTCCAATGCGAAAGTGCAATATGTAAAAAATGTTGCACGTTTTTGTATAGACAATAAGATCACTGATAAAAAATTGATCGCTATGGAAAATGAAGCGGTCATGGAATTGCTCACACAAATAAAAGGTGTGGGAAAATGGACGGTAGAAATATTGCTCATGTTTTCTCTGGGGCGCGAAGATGTTTTTGCTGTAGATGATTTGGGATTACAACAAAGTATTATTCAATTGTATAAATTGAAAATTACAGATAAAAAAAAGTTGCGTGAAAAGATACTTAAATTATCAGCGGCCTGGAGTCCATACCGTACTTATGCCTGCCTGCATTTATGGCAATGGAAAGATGCATAAATCTTTTATGCATTTAATTTTTTCCACAACAAATCTTTTAATGATTGCAAACCTTCACCGGTGACAGAAGAAATAAAAACATGCGGAATATTCTCGGGTAAATCTTTTGCCAATTCTGTTTTCAATTCTTCATCCAGCATATCTGATTTTGATATTGCGATCACAAATTCTTTTTGCAACATCTCAGGATTATATGCTTCTAATTCATTTTTTAAAATTTCAAATTCCTTACCTGCATCTGCACTGTCTGCCGGTATCATAAAAAGTAAGACTGCATTTCTTTCAATATGACGAAGAAAGCGATGCCCAAGCCCTTTTCCCTCAGCTGCTCCTTCAATTATTCCCGGGAGATCTGCAATGCAAAATGATTTATCATCTCTGTACGCAACGATGCCTAATTGAGGTGTAAGTGTAGTAAATGCGTAATTCGCGATGACTGGTTTTGCAGCAGTAATCACTGACAATAAAGTAGATTTTCCAGCATTGGGAAAACCCACCAAACCCACGTCAGCAAGCACTTTCAGTTCCATGAGTTTCCAGCCTTCCACACCTGGCATACCGGGTTGCGCATATTCAGGCGCCTGGTTTGTTGGCGTAGCGAAATGTGCATTTCCCAAACCACCCATACCGCCGGGCATTAAAATAATTTCCTGCCCGTCTTCCAAAATTTCTGCTTCAATGATACCCGTAATTTCATCTTTGGCACTTGTGCCAAGTGGCACTTCTATATAAATGTCTTTCCCGGTACGGCCTGACGAATTATTTTTTTGGCCGCCTTCTCCATTTTCTGCTAAAATATTTTTGTAATAACGCAAATGCAATAAGGTCCATAATTGTTTATTTCCTCTTAAAATAATATGTCCGCCACGGCCACCATCACCGCCATCCGGGCCTCCCATCGCAGTGAGTTTATTGCGCATGAAATGTCTGCTACCTGCGCCTCCATGGCCGCTTTTGCAAAACACGCGTATATAATCTATGAAATTTGTTTTCTCCATATTATCAATTTTTTACAGAAATAAAATCATGCTGCTTCCTTAAATACATTTTTATGTTTTACATTTCATGCAATCAAAAAAATATTTTACCCGTGATGCAACAAAACAATTTATACAAACATAAGATAAGCCGGATAGATGAAAATAAATTATTCAGTGGTATAAAAACTTTGCGGATTTCTTTTTTGATGCTGGCTTTTATTTTAATGCATCAAATCTCTTTTGCACAACAAAATAAATCCTGGAGAAGCGGACGAACTACCGGCAAATTGCCACAGCTGGCTTATAGCCTGGGGAACGACCGGTTAGGCAGCTCTATGATGGGTTATTTAGATTCGGACGTGTTGCTAAAAATTACCGACTCTACGCGAAACTATTACCAGGTGCAGCTTTCCGCAAATCATAGCGCCTGGATAGATAAAGGAAATGTAAAAGCCGATACACGCACCAACAAATTCAACAAACCTTTTTTATTAAATAATTTTATAGCCTCCGGTGGTAATGACGGTTATGATACATTGATCATGTTCATGGATGAAAAACTGCCATACAAGAGCAGGATGGAAATAAACCCGGCACGGATTATTATAACTTTATTTGGGGTACAAAGCAATACCAATTTCATCATGCAGCATATTTCCACTTTAAAAGAAATTGCCAATATTGACTTTGACCAGCCCGAAGATGATGTAGTAGAAATTACTATTGAATTGCAGCATGCTCAAAATTGGGGATATACAATAGGTTATCATGATGATACATTGATGCTGCTTGTAAAACAAGCTCCACAAAAAACGGCATTGAGTAATTTTAAAATCGCCATCGATGCAGGGCATGGTGGAAGTAATCCCGGTTCACGCGGCAACAATACGGGAATACTGGAAAAAACATACACTTTAATTTTTGCACAAAAATTGGCGCAAACC
>JBBRSI010000084.1:0-3923 GCA_038245585.1 Chitinophagales bacterium | reverse complement strand
TAAAATATCCTTCAACATGATTTGAAAATCTGTTTCGCTATATAAAAAATCTCCGCCGCGCGGGCGGATCATCGGGAATACCGGGATCGAAAATCTCTTAGAAGCCATTTCCAAAAAAGCGTATGATGGCGTAGTACCACCATCATAAATATTATCGCAAATCTCCAGCCGGTCAGCGTTTGAAGCCGCAGCGAGAATTGCAGAATCCATATTGAAAACAGCTATTTCAAGTAACATTGGTATTTTTTTTAAAGGACAAATTCGCTATTGGTTAATTGATTGTAATCATCAGAATAGCAGACTGCATAATTGAAACCAGTATGAATACAATAACCACCATATTCGCCTTTCGGATTTAAAGCGATAAAACCAACTTGTATATCTTTTATTTTATCTGTATTTTTATAACGGTCAATAATACGATTCACAACTTTTTTACAAGCATCGCGCGGCGAAAATCCCTGGCGCATAAATTCTACCACGAGATGCGTTCCGCAAATACGGATCACTTCTTCTCCAAGGCCCGTAGATACAGCCGCTCCGGCTTCATTGTCTACAAACAAACCGGCACCGATAATAGGAGAATCACCCACACGGCCACGCATTTTAAACGCCATGCCGCTGGTTGTACAACTTCCGCCCAGGTTTCCATTTGCATCCAGCGCAATCATACCAATTGTATCATGGTTCCATACATTATTAGAAAGTCTTGCAGGTGCAAATGCATTCTGGCCTTTCGTGTTTTCAATATTTACCTGTGGTTTATAATGATGTTCTTTCAACCATTCATCGTACGTTTTCTGTGCATCCGGAGATAATATTTCACTTTCTAAAGTAAAACCTTCTTCAACTGCAAATTGTTGCGCGCCCACCCCAACGAGTAATACATGCGGCGTTTTTTCCATCACTTTCCTGGCAACTGAAATCGGATGTTTTATTCTTTCTAAAAATGCCACGGCGCCACAATCGCCATTTCCATTCATGATGCTCGCATCAAGCGTTACATATCCATCCCTGTCTGGGTTTGCACCTAATCCTACACAACAATTTTGCGAAGATTCGGTAACCATTACGCCCTGCTCCACGGCATCCAGTACATGGCCATTTTCACGTAAAACTTTCCATGCCGCTTTATTGGCTTCAATGCCTGCATCCCATGTTGAAAGTACAATAGGTTTCCTGCCCGCATTCCCTGAAAAACCGGCAGCAAATAAATTTTTGGCAGCAAGTGTTCCAATACCTAAAGAACCAATCTGTAATAATTTTCTGCGGTGCATCTTGTTTAAAATTAGGTTTCAAAAATACGGAAAAGGAATCAGCATGAAATTCGTATGATAAAATAAAGAGATAATCTCCAACACTTCTATAAGATTTTCACTAAAACCATCTTTGGCACTATTTTTTCCGACCTTAGCCAAAATATTTAATATGAAAGTAAATACAAAAATGATTTTTACCGCACTGGCCGGTATGATTATTTTATCAAGTTGTGTAGCAAATAAAAAATACCGGGAAGAACAAATCGCTAACAGGTACCTAAGAAGTGACAGTGCAGTTTTGGCGAGTAAAGTTTCTGATTTGCAGGGACAAATAACTATTCTTCAAGGACAAATTGATGATTTGAAAAATAAAAATGCATCATTGTCAACAGATATCAATGACAAAACAAATACGTTGAATCAAAATCAGCAAACGCTTGCAGAACAACAAAAAAAACTGGCTCAATTACAAGCTTTACTTGATCAGCAAAAAATGAAAGCTGAACAATTGAAAAAGAAAATGGCTGATGCATTGGTCGGATTCACAGCAAATGAATTAACGGTCACACAGAAAAACGGGAAAGTGTATGTGAGCCTGAGTGAAGGTTTATTATTTCCATCCGGAAGTGCCGATGTAAATGTAAAAGGTAAGGATGCATTGAGCAAACTGGCAGCAGTACTGGTTTTAAATCCTGATATTTCCGTGGATATTGAAGGCCATACCGATTCAATTCCTATTCGTGGAAAATATGAAGATAACTGGGCCTTGAGTACTGCACGCGCAACATCTATTGTTCGGATTTTGGTGAATGATTATAAAGTAGATCCGCGCAGCGTGGTTGCTTCCGGTCACAGTATGTATGATCCTGTTGCAACAAATTCAACACCTGAAGGTAGAGCGCAAAATCGTCGGACGGAAATTATTCTTTCTCCGAAACTGGATGAATTATATAATTTGATAAATCAGAAATAGGTTGAATTGATTAAATAAAAAAACGTTGAAAAATTTTTCAACGTTTTTTTTCATTTTATGAAACGGCGTATTTCTCTTTCCGTATCACGCGTTTTCATCGTTTCTCTTTTGTCATGGATTTTTTTACCACGGGCAAGTCCTATTTCCACTTTCACGAAATTTTTTTCTGTAAAAAAAACACGCAGTGGAATAATTGTAAAACCTTTTTCTTTCGTAGCTGCCTGGAGTTTTTTTAATTCTCTTTTTGTAAGTAACAATTTTCGGTCGTGCACCGGGATATGATTGTTTACATTTCCATGTGAGTATTCAGAAATATATAAAGCACGCACCCAGCATTCACCTTTATCCAATATGCAAAAGCTATCATTGAAACTTACTTTTCCTTCGCGGATAGATTTTACTTCCGTTCCAAGTAAGACAATACCGGCAATATATTTTTCTTCAATATTATAATGAAAATAGGCTTGCCTGTTTTTCATTTCTTTTGTGGCCATTTGCTGTATGCTTTATCGTTCCGCTAAAATGGAATTTGCAGGTTTGCAAAAAAATCTTTTTAAAAAAGAAAATCAGTTTTTGAAAAAACGGGCAATTTGCGCGAGTTTATCTTTCAGTTTTTTGCGATCAATAATAAAGTCAAGGAAGCCATGCTCTAGTAAAAATTCACTGCGCTGAAATCCTTCCGGTAAATCTTTTTTAATAGTTTCCTTGATTACACGCGGACCCGCAAAACCAATCAGTGCGCCGGGTTCAGCGATATTCAAATCGCCCAGCATTCCAAAACTTGCCGTAATGCCACCAAAAGTTGGATCAGTAAGAACAGAAATAAAAGGCAATTTCGCATCGCTTAACTGGGATAATTTACCACTGGTTTTAGCCAGTTGCATGAGGCTGAAAGCGCTTTCCATCATACGCGCACCGCCACTTTTTGATATGACGATATACGGCAATTTATGTGCTATGCAATAATCGACAGCGCGGCTGAATTTTTCTCCCATCACACTTCCAAGCGATCCGCCGATGAATGCAAAATCCATACAGGCAATGATCATTTCTACTTCATTTACTTTTCCTACGCCTACGCGGAAACTATCTGTAAGGCCAGTTTTTTGTTCAATATCTTCCAGTCTTTTTCCGTAAGGTTTTAAATCGGTGAACGACAAAAAATCTTTACTGCGGATGTTGCCAAATAATTCTGTGTATTCTTTATTATCGAATAAAAAATCGAAATATTCCAGGCTACCGATGCGGTGATGATAATTGCATTTTGGGCACACAAATAAATTTTCCCTCAATTCTGTAGTAGTACAAATAAAACTGCATTCCGGGCATTTGGTCCAAAGTCCTTCCGGCATTTCTTTTTTATCAGAAGTAGAAGTGGTAATGCCTTTGCGCAATCTTTTATACCATTTTTGCCTTTGTGCAGACTCTTTACTCAAAGCATCTTCTTCGCCCGAAAGGGATGATTCAAAAAAGTCTTCCTGGGGATCTTTTGGCTCCTTATTATTCTCTTGATTCATTATTTTTCCGCATTGGGGGAATGAAGGTAAGAAAAAAGCAATAAGCAAATTTATTTTTGAATTGCAGGAATTGAAAAAAAAAACCTGCTGCATGGAAATTGCAGCAGGATAACTAAGCTTTTATATTATGCAACTGTTATAGATTCATCCAAATAAACATCCTGAACGGCAGTT
>JBBRSI010000083.1:0-4017 GCA_038245585.1 Chitinophagales bacterium | reverse complement strand
ACTGTGTAATTCTTACTCAATTCCCTGATCTCTTCCATTTTTCTACCAACAATTTCATGCTCGTGCTCCATCATATCAATAGGTGATTCTACGCTCCTGAATGCATGATGCTGTTGGATTGAAGCATTGCTATTATTGGCGTCCAGTTGTTTAATAAATGGAAATAAGATAGTTTCTTCTTTGATCATATGTGGTGCTAATTCATCGCATACATCTTTTACCAGCTGGTTTATTTCCAGCAATTCAGGATGTTGTTTTCCATGAACACGCGCAACTTTATCTGCATACGCTTCCAGGTCTGGCAGAATTTTTTTCACGTAAATATGATGTGTATTAACAATATAATCGGCAAGAAAACTCATGCTCCAATCATTATATGGGAGCGGGCGCATATCGCTTACAGCTTTGTCGGCATTTTGTAATTCCTTTTCTACTTTTGTTACATCAATTCCTTTTTCAGCGCAGGCTTCTTTTACGGTTTTCTTACCGCCACAACAAAAATCCAGGCCATATTTTTTAAACACTTCTGCTTTGCGTAAATCTTTGGTTGCAATTTCTCCAAGTGTTTCATCTTTTTCACCTGTAGTTTTCTTAGAAATATTTACCTCCCATATTTCCGGTCCTTCGGATAAATATTCCCAGGTGAATATATTTCCCCTTTCGCCTAATAGTTGGTAATATAGCGGTTTGGGATCATGATCATTATGAATCAAAAGAGTTTCGCCTTCTGCGAGTTCATCAAAACGGGCAAAAATAGTCGGATGTTTTTGACGTGGTTCCAGGAGTGTTACATCCAGGAAATTTTCAGTAGTTGTTTGCATATATGTAGAATTTAATTTTTACAAGTGCAAAGATAAAATAATAAAAGTAAATAAATACTTTTATTATTATTTTTTTACTTTTATATGATAAAAGTCATGTTTTTAACAACTTTCATTAACGGGTTTTATTTAATGGAATAACTTTACAAGATTTTCTGCATAAAAAAAGTAAAAAAGCGATCGCTTTTTTACTTTTTTATTTAAAAGGAAATTTTATTTCTTAGGAGGAGCAGTATCAGGTACAAGCCCGGGAACAGATACAGGTTTGCCTTTATCATCCAATGCCACAAAACGAAAAAACGCATCACTGATGAGTTTATTTTCATTTTCTATTACATGCCTTGCAAAAGATTGAACATAAATTTCCATAGATGTTTTAAATGACCTGGTTATAACCGCTTTGATAGTAATGATATCACCTATTTTAGCGGGGATTTTAAAATCAACACGGTCAATAGAAACCGTAACACAAATTTTTCCTGCATGCGTTTGTGCGCAAACTGCCGCTGCAATGTCCATCCATGCTACGAGGCGGCCACCTTGTAATATGCCCATTGGATTGGTATCATTCGGGCAAACCACTTCGGTTTTTATGATTTCAGATTCGGCCGGGCTCTTGGTTTTTATTAAACTCATTTATTGTATACAATTTTATTGAACCGGTGATTGTTTTTTTATAACTTTCATCAACGTACTATCAAAATTACCGGTAACTTTTATTTGACCAACAGCACCATATACCAATGCTTCGATCAGGTTGTGATTTACAATCGCATAAGTTCCCGGCTGGCGGAATTTATAAAGTGCTGCTGCCGCTGAACCTGCGGGAATTGCCCAGGTTTCAAAATCGGTATAAGGTTTATTATTAAATTTTCCGCCCGGCCAAAACAAATCTGCATGACCACCAATTAAGTGGATCCGTGTATCCCTGTTTGCTTGTGAGGTGATGAATAAAACATTTTCACCCACATTTGCAGTCAGTGCATTTTTACCAATCATGGAACCTTCCCGGCCATTGAAAACAATATTGGTCGGCTGTAAAGATTTCATAGATTCCTGGATATCTTTAATGCTTTCCTGTGGTGTAGCAATGTTCATCACTTTGCCATCTTTATCTTTAGGCAGGTAATAATCCTGTTCTGCAAAATAATAGGCTTTATCAAATTTTACAGAATTGCCATTTTCATCTTTCAATCCCTCTCGTGGCAAAACCATGATCGCACCATTCATTCCTGAAACAATATGTGCCGGCGTCATAGTGCCACCAGGTGCGCAATGGTAAATGAAGACACCAGCACGTGTGCAACGAAATCGAAAAACAACCTGCTGACCAGGGTTTACCAAAGAAATATCACCACCGCCCATTTCACCTGTTGCGGCATGAAAATCTATATTATGTGTTTGTGTATTTGTAGCCGGATTTTTTAAAGTGAGTTCTACGAAATCATTTTGATGCGCCACAATTATTGGTCCTGGTACAGAACCATTATAGGTAAAAGCCCAAATAGAATCGCCTGGTTTTACTTCGATCTTTTTTTCAATAACTGTCATCGTCACCTGGATCACTTTTGGGCCATCTTTATCCACCTGGTCAAACTGTGGAAGGTTAGGTGGTGCCACTAATTCCTGTGTTACTTTTGGAAGGTCATCGCCCGTGCCTTCAAATTTTGCATCCATCACGGAACTGGTATTGTTGTTTTTACAAGCACTGAATCCGATGACTAATAAAAATATTAAAATTTTTCCATGATTAGTGATCTTGTGCAAATAATGCGGAAGCTGTAACTTTTTCATTTTTCGGTTTTAAATGTTCAAATTTTTTAATGAGAAGAAATGCAAAATTATAGCTTTACAGTTTTAAAATAGAAATGAATCGTTAATGATACATTTTATAAATGAAAGAGAAGAATTCAAAAAAACAATTTCCCGGGATTTAAAAAATGTATATTAGCAGGATGGAAGATGAAATGGAACATATGCTGCGTAGTAATACGCCGATGCCCGGTTTTAAAGAGCTACAGGCACATTTTGCCAATCAATACCGGCAAGTGTTTAATGATAAAATGGCGCATAAAACAATCGTAATTCTCCCGGGCATTTCGCTGGATAAAGATATATTGTCGAAAGTCACCGGCGTTTTGCATTATGAAGAACGAATGTTATGCATGCTTATGTTGCTTCGTTTTCCCAATACACATGTAGTGTATATGACGAGTATTCCTATAGATCCTGTGATTATAGATTATTATATTCATATGTTGCCGGGAATAACTGGTTATCATGCAAGAAAACGCCTTACATTATTAAGTTGTTTTGATGCTTCCCGAAAATCGCTTACAGAAAAAATATTGGAGCGGCCACGGCTTATTGAGCAGATACGCAAATGCATACCGGATAAGCGTTTTGCACATCTTTCCGCATTCAATGTTACCAATGCAGAAAAGGAATTGGCCATGCAACTGGGTATTCCTTTATATGGTTGCGATCCTGACTTACTGCTGATTGGTACGAAAAGTAATTGCCGGAAAATTTTTAGAGAATGCGGTGTTCCTTTGCCGGATGGATCGGAAGATTTATTTTCCGAAGAAGATATAATCAATGCTTTGGTGACATTGAAAAAAAATAATCCATCCACTGAAAAAGCAGTCATTAAAATCAATGATGGTTTTTCTGGCGAAGGAAATAGTATGTTTTCTTTTAAAAATGCACCACAAGAAAATGAGTTGCATGACTGGGTAAAAGAACAATTGCCACGCACGCTAAAAATTGTTGCGGCGAATGTGCCTTATCCAATTTATCTTGAAAAGTTTAATGCATTGGGTGGTATCGTTGAAGCATTTATTGATGGAGAAAATAAATGTTCTCCTTCTGTTCAGTGCAGGATAAATCCATTGGGCGTTATTGATATTATTTCTACGCATGATCAGATACTGGGAGGAGAATGCGGCCAGGTTTTCCTGGGTGCTATTTTCCCGGCGCATACAGATTACGCAAAAGAGTTGGGTGAAATTGGAAAAAAGATTTCTGAAAAATTAAAAGAGGAAGGAGTACTTGGCCGGTTTTCTATTGATTTTATCAGTGTGCAAAAAGAAGGGAAATGGATACATTATGCCATAGAAATTAATTTGCGAAAAGGCGGTACCACGCATCCTTATTTAATGTTACAGTTTTTGACCAATGGACATTATGATGCTGT
>JBBRSI010000082.1:0-4163 GCA_038245585.1 Chitinophagales bacterium | reverse complement strand
AAGGAAAATGAGTCCCAGCAAAACCAAAATTATACGAAGGAATATTTTTAAGGCCTTTTTTAAGATTTGCATTAGCTGTGAAAAAATAAAGATAAAACCAAAAGCCTAAAATATTGTGTA
Source organism: Chitinophagales bacterium (assembly GCA_038245585.1). GTDB lineage: Bacteria > Bacteroidota > Bacteroidia > Chitinophagales > Chitinophagaceae > JAFDXJ01. The sequence continues at coordinate 4,043 of JBBRSI010000082.1, read as the reverse complement.
AAGTGTAAAAGAAGTGGGTACAAAATTACTTGCCATGCCTTTTTTAAAAGGCATTTCCGTGGCTTTTGCGTATAAAATATTTTATTAAAGGAGGAAAGGGTTTGAGGATTGTTATCAAAAAATTGGAAAGAAAGCGATTCCCAAAAAAAGTTTGTAATCGTCGACCGGCTTTTAAACGGTTTGAAAAGGCTTGCTGCCATTGAGTTTGATAGCTTTCCTCCATTTTCGTACGGGTTATTTTTTGCTCCAAAAATTCCCGGGCTAAAGTTGCCGCAATTTTGGCACTATGCAAAGCCATACTCATACCATTTCCACATAAAGGTGTGATCATGCCGGCAGCATCACCGGTTAGTAAAACATGGTCTTGCACCTGGGTTTTTTCATCAAAACTAATTTGGGAAATGACAATAGGCTTTTTATTTTCAAATAGGCTATTTTCAAAAATTGCTTTTAAATGGGGATTCCGGCACAAAATGTTTTTCTCAATTTTATGAATGTCTCCATTACACTTTTGCAAATTTTCAGCAGTCGTCATATAACAGAGATTGTGTAAGTCGCCTTCAATCTTCGACAAACCACAATAACCATTTTCAAAATTGTGTAGTGCAACTGTATCGTTGGGAAAATTTGTTTTAATATGGTATTTAATGCCGATATAATTATTGATTTTATTTCTGGCTGCAAAACTGAATGGCCTTTTCCATTGTATATCAATATTACTTTTTTTGCCAAATGCACCGATGACGATTTTTGATTGTATTTTATTTCTGTGCGTTGTTTCCACAGAAAATATTTCTTCATGGAAATGAATGTCTTTCACCTTTACCTGTTGTTGTACTGAAACGCCAGCTACCACTGCTTCCTGCATCAATAAATTATCCAGCAGGTACCTGCTAATACCAATTCCTCCAGGTGTTAAATCCTGTTTCAACATTTTTCCATTGGGTGCAGTTACAATTAATTTATTGATTCCAGGTAATTGTAAAGTATCCGGACTAATACCTAAAGTTTTTAAGAATTCAAGGGACTCCAAACTAATATATTCACCACAGACTTTATGAAATGGATATTTTTCTTTTTCAAATAAAATAACAGAATGGCCGGCACGCGCAAGTAGTATAGAAAATGATAAGCCCGCAAGTCCACCACCAATAACAGCTGCATCAAATTGGGAATCATTATTCATTTGCGAAGCTTATTTTTTACAGGTGATGAGCCACCGGAATGCCCATTTCCATTGAATTGCATAGAAATTTATTCCAGCTTTTGAAAATAAATTTCTCCATTCATTCTTAGTAAAACTACGCGCTACAGAAAGACAGGCGTCATTTTTTACCAGGTAGGATTTACTAAAGATGGAAGTGATCCATTTAATGAGGTAATACGCAATTTTATTCCTGTGTAAATCATTTACAAAAAACCCTGAAGTACTGTTTGTACTCATCCATTGAAGCATAAACACTAATTGCTCATCAGTGAAATGATGACAGAATAATGAATTGAATAAGATAGCTGGTTTTGTTTCAAAATTTACTTTTGCATAATCCGAACAAATCCATTCGCAGGGAATTTGCGGATATTTATTCCGCGCATATTCTATGCAGGAACTATTCAAATCAATGCCAATAAAGTTTGCATCAATATTTTTACGTTCACAATATTTATAGATCGCATATAAATTATCACCACCTCCACAACCGATCTCGCAAATCGTTATTTTAATCCCAGTATTTACAAATTTAGAAATACCTTTAAGAGTGATGGAATGCCCGCCCAGCATGGTGTTGACAACATTGAGTTCTTCTAATGTTTGCGCCATATCCGCAAAGGGAATATGGTCACCATCCATTAATTCTTTTTGATAACTTCTTTTTTTCAAATCGATCATGCGGATAAAATAAAAGTTTCCATTGTAAGGCCCGGACCAAATGCTGCGCCAAAAATCTTTTCATTTTTATTGTAAGCAATTTCCTTCTTTATGTTTTCTAAAACAAACAGAATTGTAGGCGATGACATGTTTCCGTATTCTTTTAAAACTTCATAGCTTTCTTTCAAATCATTTTTTTCAAGGTGAAGGCTTTGCTGTACTGCTTCGAGTATTTTTCTTCCGCCAGGGTGAATACACCAGCGGGTAATTTTATCTTTTTCTATATTTGCTTCTCGTAAAACAGACTGCAATAATTCATCAAAATTATTTTTAATTAATTCCGGCACATAACTACTCAGCGTCATCAGGAAACCTTTTGAAGAAAGTTCCCAGGCCATATCTTTTTTTCCCGGATGCACTACACTCGAATAAAAATGATTTATTAATAATCCTTCCTGTGTATCATCTCCGGAAACCATTACTGCGGCTGCGCCATCGGCGAATAACATACTGCTGGTCAAATTTTCCAGTGTATTTTCTTTTTGAAAATGCAGCGTACAAAGTTCAACGCAAACGATCATTACGCGCGCATTTTTATTTGCTGTACAAAAAGCATCTGCAATTTTCAATGCATGTATTGCTGCATAGCATCCCATGAAATTAATGGATGTGCGAAATGTGGATGGAGGCAAATTTAAGAGTTGCATTAATTCAATGTCCAGGCCCGGAGCGCTCATGCCGGTACAACTCACCGTAATTAAATGCGTGATATTTTTCTCTTTCGTTTTTTCAAGACAATTATTGATTGCTGCGAATGCAAGAGGTGTAGCTTTTTCATTATACCATTCCATTCTTTTTTCAAGAGTGGGGAAAGGTTCCATCCCAGGTGTGGCCGGGTAAAATTCCCATTCATTTTTTTCAACACTATAATCTGGTACAGCAGAATACCTGGTATCAATACCGCCCTGGTGATAGAGGAATTTTAATTTTCGTTTATCATCAGCGCCTAATTCATAAGCATCCTGCATGAAGCCGAGAATATTATCCTGGCTGTGTTTGAAAGCCGGTAATGCGGTGCCGGTAGAAATAATTTTACTCAATATGGTTCCAGGTTAAAAGAATGATGAAAGCAATATTTGTACAAATGGATGCGATCCAGTTCATACGCATCGTGTTTTTAAAGTTAGCTGCTTTATTATTTTTCGCTACCATCAAAAACCACTTCATAAAATAAACGATAATGGGAATAAAAAAGATGCTGACCACTAAAAACTTTACCAATTCATTTTTTAAGATAAATAATTGTGCCATGCATATAAATGCAGCAGCATAAATGATGATGCAAAAAAGAAAAGTGCCTTTATAACCCAGCTTATAGCTTAATGTTTGAACACCATCTTCCAAATCCTGCCGGTGCTGATAAATTTGTGTCAATGGATAAAAACCGCCAATGAGGAAAGCGCTCACCATTAATCCGAGATAGGGGAATGGCTGTGTGGAAGAATTGCTACAACCATAATAGACCAGGGCAAAAGTAAATGCACCCTGGAAAAAAATTACAGTAAGATATCCTATGACAGGATATTGTTTTAAACGAATACCGCGATAGCTATATGCCTTTGATGCACCGATATAAAATAGCAATGAAAAAGCAAAAAGCGGGCTGATATATAATCCCAAAAGTATGGCCAAAATATCCATGAAAATAGTGATATAAAAAAGTTCGCGTGATGGAAGCGGTGGTTTTTCCAATCCTCCGATACTTTCAATATCACGATCCATAAAACTGTTGTAACCATTACTGGCAGGGTATATCAGCAAATGTAGTATAATAAAAATAAGGATAGCGTTTGTAAGATTTATATCACTTACCTGTGACAAAGCAAAAAAATATAACGGCGATAAAAAAATAGAAAAGGGAATACGTAAGAGCCGGATATTATTTCGGGATAACATAGATAGCGTAAATGTTTCTCAATCTACAGAAAATATATTGTTGTAAAAATTAAGAATTAGCCGCTCGTTCCAATTCTGTAATATCTAATTTCTTCATTGACATGACCGCCTTCATCACTTTTTCTCTTTTTCCAGGAGCATCAAAGAATTTAGATAAATTTGCCGGAACGATTTGCCAGCTTACTTCATATTTATCTTTTAACCAGCCACATTCAGATTT
>JBBRSI010000081.1:0-4166 GCA_038245585.1 Chitinophagales bacterium | reverse complement strand
TAGTCTTTAGTTTTCTCTGCTGAATGCTGATACCTGACACCTCATACCTCACACAAAAAAACATCGTGCAGTTTAACCGCACGATGTTTTTAAATAAATAAACTTTCAATTTTTACTGAACGATCAGTTTAATTGTCTGAACACCTTTATCAGTCACCATTTGGATGGAATAAGTGCCTGCTACCAATCCGCTTGTGCTCAATGGCAGTGTATAATTTCCTTGCTCTAAATTTTTATTCAGCAATACTTTCATTGTATTACCATTTTGATTTAAAAGCTGGATAGAAACATTAGATGTTTTAGCAATCGTGTATTTAACGGTGGTTTGATACATTGCCGGGTTTGGATAAACGGATATTGTATTCAATGCGTCTGTTTCAGCATCTTCAAAAATCTCTTTACCCTTGAAGTCAACAGCAGTAAAATTCAAGCCATTATAATGGGAATAAATAGGATCGGATGCGATCCCATTGGCAGTTACAACAATCGTGTAATTGCCTGCTGGCAATCCTGTTGGCGCTTTTACAGTAACTGTATCAGGCTGGCTACCTCTCATTACACCTGTACTGTTCCAGTTGTATGTACGTGCATAATAAACATTTGAACCAGATGATAAGCGAACGATAGGATAGTTGGTATTCATTTGCCAGTCATCACCATACGTTGCACCTTCAGAAATGCCGTTGAAGCCCGTGCCTGCCATTTTGAAAACATGTCCATAAACTCTCCTTACTTTTTTTATAACCGGTTTGCCAGAAGCCAGAGGTGAACCATCAGGTGTATAAATATAATACTGATTTGAATTCTGTGTGCTGTACAATATTTGTCCGTTTGGCAAACAAATCATTCCTGTATAATAGCATGGCATATTCATTGTAAGGCCGCCTGCTGGTGCATCTATTCTTGTAAAAGAATTTGAAGTATAATCATATTCATAAAAAGAAGTGGGTGTAGGAAAATGATTACCTGAAGTAGGAACAGGTGAAGTGGCGCATAAAACTTTTCCATTGACCATCATGGCTGCTGCCGCATCAGGTGTGCCCTGTGAATTTGGAAAATCTGCCGCTGCTGCCCATGTACCCGGGGCGTTCGTTCCGGAAGGTGTAAAAATTGCATTATGGCCAGTTGATCCGATAAAAAATGCACGGCCATCCGGTAATAATACAGCGCCGCCTTGTTCAAGACCATAAGGATCATAAATGGAAACAGGTACGGTAGCATCTGCAACCCACATTCCCAATGAAGGAATATACCTTTCAGAATTTGTGGAATTTCTGTCAACAAATAAAATACTGCCATCTGCCAGTTTTACCCAGGCTGATTCATTATGAATGCCTACGCAACTTGGGCCGGCAGAATAAACACTTGTCATAGGATCCCATAATTTTGTCACTTTTAAATTGCCTGTAACCAATGCCTGCAATACAGTTCCATCTTCCAGTATCTCTGAGTTGGCATCACTTACAAAACTACCAATTGCGCCATTCAAAGTCCAGGCATTTGTTAGTGGGTCATAAGTTTCACCATAAGAACCACCTGTGCCATACTCACCACCGGCAACATAAACACGGCCATCTTTCAAAACCTGGGAAGAATAGTATAAACGTGTCTTATTCATTGGCGCAATGGAAGACCATGTTCCATTGATATAACTGCCGTTGATGTCGGGTGTGAGTTTGTTGTAAATATTTCCGATACCATCCGTACCGCCGGAAAAACTTTTACAAATTACAGAGCCGTCCGAAAGCAGTAAAGAGCCGCCGCCATTGGTTCCTGGCGCTAAATTTGTAACGGGTGTCCAGGTTCCCTGGCTAAATGATGTCATACTAAATGTTAGTGAAATCAAGGTGAGCATAATAGCTGAAAAAGCTATTTTTGTTAGTTTCAGACTTTTAAGGTCAGTTAAGCGTTGATGTGGTTTCATGTTGTTTGTTTTTTAAATGTGAAGAATAAATAGAAAGGAAATAATATGCTAATTTATTACAATTATTTGAAATATGAAATAAATTATTTTTAAATGGCAGCAATTAGTTTTAAAGCATATATAATTTGAGAGAAAGGAAATATGCGGAAAAACACCATATTAATTCAATTTGAAAGACATCATCATATCGCCGCCAATCGTTGCAAATGCATCCTTTTTACCGGCTTCGCCGGTATAAGTTAGTATATAATAATTCCCCTTATAAATTATAAAATTTTGCTTAAAATATAAATACTGGCCTTGTTCATTAATCCCATTATACATAATAAAATAAACATCTGTACCAAACAAATGCATGGGTTTATCTGCCATAAGCCTGCAATCTTTCAGGTACTTTTTGAATTCAATATAATTCGTTTCTGCAAAATCCCTGACTTTTAAATTTTTAGCTCCGGGCGGTGCAGGAATAATAGCAATACTCACATTTTCCTGGTATTTATCATTTGACCCTTCTTTGGGTGAAATGATCATATAGCCATCTCTGTTTACATCCATCACTTTCCAGTCCGGCGGATATTTAATACTGGAAAAAAATTGAGGATCCACCTGCGTTTTCCATTTGCTCATATCATTCACTTGTGCTTTTGCAGATATGATGACAAAGAGGAGTGGAAGTAAGATTAGCTTTTTCATGAACAGGTATTTAGAATGACAGATTGCAGGATAAATATACATTTTTTTTAAAGAAAATATTCAATATTTTTTTGCAATCAAAATCATACGTGGTGAATTGGATGGGTCATATTGAGCAAGTAAATAATCGCCGAATATTACTTCAACACGCATCATTTGCCAGGATAGCATTTCTATAAAATCTATGCATGAAAACTTGCGAACCTTTTCCGTATAAGAATGATGAAAATTATTTTTTTCATCGTGCACATCAATCTTTTTATAAATATGGGTATGGTCCTGCCACCTGCTGATTTCAAAGTTCACATCACCGGATTTTTTAGTCTCTGATGGCACTAACTGTTTTTCGGCATAAGGCACATTTAAATAATCAATGATAAAAACACCATTCATTTTTAAACTTTGAGCAATTGCCTGCAATGCGTCATGATGTTCATTCAGTGTATTAAAATAACCAAAGCTTGTAAAGAAATTAAAAGCATAATTAAAATGATTTTGCAAAAATGGTTTCCGCATATCATGCGAAAAAAAATGCAGGTTTTTACTTTCCATTTTTTTTGCTTCCAAAATGGCTGTCTCCGCGATATCAATGCCCACTACATCAAATCCCATTTCTGCCAAAACCTTGCTGTAGCGGCCTTTTCCACAGGCTACATCCAGTACCAGGCTTTCGTGTTTTGGATTTAACCAACCGATTAGTCTTTGCAAAAATGCTTCCGCTTCGGCATCATTCCGCTTAGCATACAGCATATTATAATAGGGAGATTCAAACCAGGTATCAAACCACTCTTCATGTTGTATCTTATTAGCCATATTTTACAAAATTATTTTTAAATCTTTATAAGTTCATAAAATCATCGCATAGATTAAGTAGAATTTTTGAGTTAATTTTGCACTCCTGTAAAAAATACACCATGGCATTGATTAAAAGCATTTCGGGCATAAGAGGTACGATTGGAGGCGTTCCGGGTAAAAGCCTGAGCCCGATAGATGTGGTGAAATTTGTTGCAGCTTACAGTAGTTTCATTCTCGAAAAAGATTTATCCAATAAAAAAATTGTTATCGGTCGTGATGGTCGGATTAGTGGCGAAATGATGCAGGCTTTTGCAATGAATACATTATTGGCAATGGGACTTGATGTACTTGATGCAGGTCTTAGTACTACGCCTACAATTGAAATGGCAGTGATTTCCAACAACGCAGCAGGTGGCATTATCTTATCAGCCAGTCACAACCCAAAAGAATGGAATGCCTTAAAGTTTTTCAATGAGAACGGTGAATTTTTAAGTGCTTCGGATGGTGAAGAAATTTTAGCATTAGCCCATCAAAATGAATTTCATTTTGCATCCGTTGATGCTGCGGGAAATTATACAAAAATTGATGATGCACTTCAAAATCATATTGATGCTATTATAAAACATCCGTTAGTTGATATTGAAAAAATTAAAAATCACGACTTTAAAATTGTCGTGGATGCGATCAATAGTACAGGCGCCATCGCAGTGCCGGCATTACTGGATGCATTGGGTGTAAAAAATTATACGGTCAT
>JBBRSI010000080.1:0-4171 GCA_038245585.1 Chitinophagales bacterium | reverse complement strand
TAGATTTTGAAGGATCGGTTTTTTCAAATAGCATCGCCAATGGCTTATATATATCCAATTTTTCTTTTTCGTAGTTTAATTTATCCGCGATCACGAGTGCTTTATTGAAATACTCAATGGCAGAATCATTTTTATTTTCCTTAGCAAAAACATGCGCTATAAAATCGTAATTAAACATGAGGTTATACAAATCAAAAGCTGCTGATGAATTCCGTATGCCTTTATATAAATAAGGCAGGGCAATATCATCATTTCCCAATTTATTATTGACCAGGCCCAAACCTCCAAAAGCTTGTCCCAGCATACGTTTGGAGTCAATTTTTGAATTATTGGCGAGTTGGTAACTTTCCTGGAAATATACTAATGCACTGTCCGGCTTTTTTAGTTTTACATAAGAATAGCCATTGTTATAGGAGGCTTCAAATAATAAGTCATTTGCATGAATTGATTTTGAAAGATCATACGCTCTCTGGGAATAATCCAGCGCATCGCGATAATCATTGAGATCGCTATAAACGCCACTAATTTCAATCTGGCATCTTACCATCCAGTCATAGAGTTTTTCATTTTCAAAAATTTTCAAAGCACTAAGAAACAATTCCAGTGCCCGCGCATCATTGCCTGAATAACTAATGGCCATGCCCTGGCAATACATGCTTTTGGCTTCGCCTGCTGCGTATTTTAACTTGCGGCTCATGTCCATACTTTTTTCCGCATACATGATAGCACTGTCGATATCATAACTGCTATATAAAACAGAAAGCTGAATAACACGGTTGATCGTGTTGGTATCTTCTTTTGAATTTGTAAGCAATTTGTTCAGGCTATCAATTTCCGGGTGCTGCGAAAATGCCTGGAAAAATAAAATGCTTAGAAAAAATAAAAAGAAAATTTTTCTCATAATGCAATTTTGATGTAAACTTATAAGGTTTCAAAAACTTCTCTGTACTTTGATGATCTTGCAAAACCCTTATAAGTTTATAAAAACCCTTACAACCTTTTACCCAAAACTGGCAAGCTGATTTTACTAAAATGTACACCATCATGATACAACCTGATCGTTGATTGTACAAAATCATTTTGATTGGCATCTGGTATGCGCATGAACTGCTGCGGATTTCTGTCCACCAGCGGAAACCAACTACTTTGCACCTGCACCATGATGCGATGGCCTTTTAAAAAAGTATGGCAAACATCATTCATATTAATGTTTACTTCAGCAATTTTTCCCGGTGTAAAAGCTTCAGGCGTTGTATAATTGTTCCTGAATTTTCCCCGCATTACTTCTGCGCGTACCAGCATTTGAGCATTTGACATCACCGCTAATTTTTCCGGCCGTATTGTTTTATTGTCAGTAACATTATCCGGGAAAACATCAATCAATTTCACTACGAAATCTGCATCTGTTGTGGAAATGGAAACTTGTAAACTCGCCAGCAACGGGCCTGTAAGTGTTACATCATTTTGCAAAGGCTCAGTTGAAAAATACAACACATCTTTTCTTTCTGATGCGAAGCGTTCATCCTCTGCCATATATTCATTGTTCCTGCGCGCAGATTTTATACCGGTATACGGTACCGGGTTTGAAGGATCACTAATGTATTCATCAAAACCTTTTTGGTTTAAAGATTTATCTGTTGACAAAGAATTATTTTGTCCCAAATAAAAGTCAGTTGACTGAATATTTTTTGGCGGCCATTGATTAAAATGTTTCCATTGATTGGTACCTGTTTCGAAAACGGTTGCTTCACTTGCATTAAAATTTCCCTGGTCTTTTAAATAATAATCAAAGAATTTTGTTTGCAGGCTATCCTTGAAATACGCACTGGTATTGCTTCCGAATTGATACGGCCCGAACTTATCCCATGTTTTCGAAGCCCATGCACCATGCGTCCAGGGACCCATCACAAGTATATTTTTATTTTGCGGGCTTTGCTTTTCAATGGCCTGGTAAGTATGTAATGCACCAAATTGATCTTCCGCATCAAACCAGCCACCGACAACCATTACAGGAATTTTTATATTTTTTAAATGAGTCCTGATATTTCTTTGTTGCCAGTAATCATCATACGTATCATGTTGCAAATATTCATTCCATATATAGGAACGGTGATTAAAATAATTTTCTGATTGGGTGTTTTTGATCGTGACCATTTTAAGAAAAAAATCATAGGCATCCGTTCTTTTGGCAGTAAACATTCCATCTCCATAATCTTCCACAGGTCCATTTCTTTCTTTGCCATAATAATTCATGAAATCAAAATTGTCCAGCAAAAAAAATGCACCATTGTGATTGGCATCATCACCAACAAATTCATCCGTCACCGGTGCTTGCGGACTTACCGCTTTGATAGCAGGATGTGCACCGGGCAAACTTGTAGTGGCATAAAAACCGGGATAAGAAATTCCATATAAACCGACACGGCCATTATTATTTTTTATATTTTTTATCAGCCAGTCAACGGTATCCCAGGTGTCACTACTTTCATCCACATCTTTTTTACTTTTTTTATTTTCAATATATGGCGTCACTTCCAGGTTGATGCCTTCACTCATATAACGGCCACGTACATCCTGGTACACGAAAATATATTTGTGGTGCATTAATGCGGAATCCGGTCCAATGCTTCGCGCATAATTTTCATTTCCATAAGGACCAGAAGAGTAGGGCGTTCTTTCCATTAAAATGGGATATTTTTCCGACTGATCTTTAGGTGTATAAATGACCGTATATAATTTGATACCATCCCGCATGGTGATAATGGTATCCATTTTTGTATAATTGTCTTTTACAAAATTATCCTTCGGTTTTTCCTGGCATTGTGCTGAAACAAGCGCCAGTAGTGCAATTGATAACAATTTCAATTTCATGAATTTTATTTTAAAACGGGTATAACTATTTTTGATGAATATGGCGGATCATGATACACACGGATATCTGATTTTTTAAAATCGCTGTCATCTGCAGTATAAATATTCATGAACTGTTGCGGGTTCCGGTCTGCCAATGGAAACCAACTGCTTTGAACTTGAATCATGATGCGATGGCCTTTTAAAAATGTGTGCGCCACATCCGGCAATTCCCATTTCACCTCGGTAATTTGTCCCGGTACAAAAGGCTCTGGTTTTTCAAAACTATTCCTGAATTTTCCGCGCATGATTTCACCGCGCACCAGCATTTCATAACCACCCATGGGATATGGATCTTTAATGGTTGATTGTATTTTTTCAGGATAAGAAAAATCATCCGGGAACACATCAATTATTTTTACCACAAAGTCCGCATCTGTTGTGGAAAGAGATACCATAAGATCCGCAATTACAGGCCCTGCAAGGGTTACATCATTATCCAGGATTTGTGTAGAATATGTAAGCACATCTGTTCTGCGTTCTGCAAACCGCTGATCATCGTCCATGTATTCGCGCGTTCTCTCGAAATGAATGTCCTGTGTATATGGTACGGGATGCGCGGGATCGCTCGTATATGCATCAAAGGCATCACCACCACGTGGGGGCGGACTGTTCAAATATAATTTTTCATTTCCACCTAAAAATAAATTTTGGTTGACTACATTTTTTGGCGGCCATGAAGCAAACTTTTTCCAATTATTTTCACCGGTGAAAAAAATATTTGCTTCTGCTACATCATCCGTATTTCCTTTTCCCAATAAATAATAATTGAAGAAAGGAATTTCCAAACTATCCTGGAAATATTCAGAAGTATTGCTGCCATAATATACATTTCCTAAATGAAATCCTTCGCGGCCCCATTGCCCGTGATACCAGGGTCCCATCACAATGCGGCTGTTTGTTTGCGGGCTTTGTTGTTCTGTGGCTTTATAACAATTCCATGCACCGAAACAATCTTCCGCATCAAAGAGTCCACCCACCCAAAGCATCGCAGGTTTTACATTATACAAACCAACCCGCGCATTTCTTTCCTGCCACCAGGCGTCATAGTTGGGATGTTCATACATTTCATGCCAGAATTTTATGCTATCGCCAATGAGTCCAGCTAAATTTTTCAAAGCACCTGCTTTCAAAAATGCATTATAATTATCATCCGATTGAAAGCTGAAGCCATCTCCATAATTCATGGTAGGCTTTGGATGCGGTTTTCCAAAAGATGGGTAAAAAGAAAAACCATCCATGGCAAAAAAAGCGCCTTTAT
>JBBRSI010000079.1:0-4210 GCA_038245585.1 Chitinophagales bacterium | reverse complement strand
GTTGGTCGCCTGACCAACAATTAAATCAAACTAAATTTATATAAAAAACTAAAGGATCATTTTACTATATGATATTGTATCAGTCCATCCATTGGCGATTGCATGATTTTTCCCAAAGTAAAACCATATTCGCTGCACAGGTTTTCCAGCACATCCTTAAAAGCAAATGCAATGCTTCCTACAAAACCAACAGGATACTTTTTGCTTTCCGGGTAAGATTCAATATGCATTGAAAAAAAATCACGAAACGAATCTTCTAAAATATTTTCGATCATAAAATGCCCGCGGTTTTCTGCCAAAAAAATCGCGAATGCAGCTAAATATTTATTGGGCAAAGGCATCGAATATACATGCGTTAAAATATTTGCTTTATCCATTTTAAATTGCTTTTCAAAACGCTTCATTAAAACTTCATCAAAAGTGCCATACAAAAAATGTTGAATTACTTTTTTACCCAAATAAGCGCCACTGCCTTCATCACCTAATATAAAACCGAGGCCGGGACTGCTTTTCACGATTTTTTTCCCATTATATACGCACAAAGAAGACCCGGTTCCCAATATAGCTGCAAGGCCTTTTGAATTTCCGCAAACAGCACGCGCCGCGGCCAGGATATCAGTTTGCACATCTGTTTTTGCTTTCGGGAAAACTTCTTTCAATACCGACTTCAGCAAATTTTTATTTTCTTTTTGCCCCAATGCGGTTCCGTAAAAATAAATCTCATCCGGCTGCTGTTTTAGCTGTGACAACAATTCTTTACTTAATATTTTTTTTAAAGCTGCTTTATCTAAAAAATAAGGGTTCAGGCCTGCCGTTGTAAAGGTTTTTACTTTTTTACCGGCAATCAAGGACCAGGCGCATTTGGTAGAACCACTATCGGCAATCAGTTTAATGGACATTCTTAAATATTTTATACAGCTTCACGAATAATTAAAGGTTACCGTCCATATTTAAAAATTTTATCTTTAAACATTAATATTGATATTCGTGCTTTAGCATTAATCGTTACAAAGTAGCAACATTTATGGGAAGTAAAAAATTACAAACATGGATGCCTTTCCTTTTTTCCATCGTGATGGTGGTAGGTATGTGGATCGGTTACCAGTTGAAAGCCAATACCAATGGCGGTGTGCAGTTTTTAACCAATACAAAAACCAATTCTCTCCAGGAAATTTTGAATCTCATTCAGAAGGATTACGTGGATCCTGTTTCTATAGATAGTCTTCGCGAAAGCGCTATTGATGATATGCTGGCGCACCTGGACCCGCATACAATTTATATTCCCGCCCGTGACTTACAAGGCATCAATGAAGATATGCAGGGAAATTTTCAGGGAATTGGCATAGAATTTCAAATTTTTAATGATACGGTAAATGTCATGAGCGTGATTGCCGGCGGGCCCGCGGATAAAGCAGGCTTGCAGATAGGTGATGAAATTCTCAGCGTAAATGATAGCATAAAAATTTCTGGCAAAGGTTTAAAAGCAGATGATATCAAAAAATCTTTAAGAGGCCCGGGAAGATCAACGGTAAAAATAAGTGTGTTGAGAAATGGAAAAATTATTTCATTCCCGGTTGAGCGCGGAATCATACCGCTGATCTCTGTGGATGTTGCTTATATGATCGCTCCACAAACAGGTTATATTCATATCAATAAATTTTCGGAAACAACGTACCGCGAGTTCATGGCGAAACTCGATAGCATGCAACAAAAAGGCATGACAAAATTAATTCTGGACCTGCGCGGAAATGGTGGCGGCATTCTTACGGAAGCAACGAATATCGCAGATGAATTTATTGATGATACTAAAATGATCGTTTATACAAAAGGTGATAAAGTAGCGCCGACAGAAATTCGTGCATTGAAAGATGGCCTGTTTGAAAAAGGAAAATTAGTTGTGTTGATAGATGAAACTTCAGCAAGCGCCAGCGAAATTCTTGCAGGCGCATTGCAGGATTGGGATCGCGCTACAATCATTGGCAGAAGGAGTTTTGGTAAAGGTTTGGTGCAACAACAATTTCCATTATCTGATGGCGGCGCATTGAGACTAACTGTTGCAAGATATTATACACCACTTGGCAGGAGTGTTCAAAAATCATATTCTGGTGGGAAAGATAAATATGAAGAAGAACTGATGCATCGTTTTGAGGATGGCGAAGTGGTACATGGTGATACGACAAATCCTTCGGGCAAAGCTTATAAAACGCCGGGCGGGCGTTTGGTGTATGGTGGCGGTGGAATTACACCGGATATTTTTATTCCTTTTGATACTACTTCACAACCACATGAAGTGATTCAATTGTATATAAAAAGCACGCTGAATGATTTTGTGTATCATTATTATTTACAAAATAGAAGCAGGTTCGCAGGCATGAAAACACCGCAGGATTTATTTACACAATTTAAACCGGGAGATAAAGAATGGAATGAGTTGGTAGCGTTTGCAAAAAAAGATTCTGTGGATCTTTCACATATTTCTACTGTTGCTAAAACAACTTTACTGGAAAAAATGCAGGCATTACTTGCCCGCCAAATCTGGCGCACACAGGGATATTATGAAATAGATAATCACTTTGATGATGTGGTACAGAAAGCGCTGGAGGTGGTGAAATAAATTATCGGCCGGTGTCCGCACCGACCGAAATTTTCATTTGATTTAATATTGTGCAAATGCATACTCACCAGTTTGAAATGCAAAATTTAATAAAACCAAAATCTAATAATGTAACTTAGCCTAATGAGCGCAAAACGATCATATCAATTTAATACGCAAAAGAAATGGAAGAAAACATTTATCCTTTTATAAATACTAAAAGAAGTAAAATTATTTTTTTACTCAGTATAATTACTGCAATATTTTTAATTATTGGATTGACCATAGATGTTTATTCAAATGAATTTGTGGGAGCTGTTTTTGAACTTATTTGGATAACGGTATTGCTTTCAGTTTTAGTTTTACCGATATTATCTTTTATATATTTAATCAGGTCAAAATTCAATTTCAAATCACTTTACCTGTACTCCATAATTGTCATAATAGTTGCTGTACTGGCTGTAAGTTTAATCAATTCTTAAACTAAAGGAAATTCACCAACTGCAATCCTACTCCCCTTTCTGAATCCCTTTGGTATTATAATGCACTTTCCATAAATCATAGCGCTTATATTGTTCGTGCATACGTGATTGAAAATCTTTAACTATCGGTCGGTGTCTCACCGACCGAAATTCACCAATCGAAACCCTACTCCCCTTTCTCAATCCCTGTAGTATTATAATGCACTTTCCATAAATCATAGCGCTTATATTGTTCGTGCATACGCGACTGAAAATCTTTCCAGTTTTTATTTGCCGGCGCACTCCATAACACTTCACTTAATGCGGCAAGCCGGGGAAATAACATGTATTCCACTTTGCTGTCATTTGCCATATATTCTGTCCACATATTTGCCTGCGCACCGAGAATATATTTTTGTTCATCAGCACTTAATTTCTCCGGTAATGGATGATAATTATATACAGTTTCTACCGGCAAATATCCACCTATCGTAAGGCTGTCATTGTGTTTTGATTGTGTATGATCAAAATAACAATAATCGCCTGGCGTCATGATCACATGATGATTTAATTTCGCCGCGGCAATTCCACCTTCTTCCCCGCGCCAGCTCATCACCGTTGCATTTGGTGCGAGGCCACCTTCCAGGATTTCATCCCAACCAATTATTTGCCTGCCCTTACTGTTGATATATTTTTCAATCGTATGTATAAAATAACTCTGTAATTCTTCTTCATTTTTAATGCCTTTTTCTTTCATTAAATTTTGACAAAATTCAGAACGCTTCCAGCTATCTTTCGGGCATTCATCACCGCCGATATGAATGTATGTGGAAGGAAATAATTCTATCACTTCATCCAATACATTTTCCAAAAAATTAAATGTATAATCACTCGGGCAAAATACATCTTCAAAAACGCCCCAGGTTTGCTGTACTTCCTTTCCATTCACTTTTCCACTCCATGGAATTTTATTAATGTTCGTTGGTTCATTCGGAAAACAACTCAATTGCGGGTATGCAGCAATAGCAGCAGATGCATGACCCGGCATTTCTATTTCAGGAATTATTGTGACATATCTTTCGGCAGCATATTTTACGATATCCTTTATTTGTTCCTGTGTATAATAACCGCAATATTCTTTATCATCATTTCCTTT
>JBBRSI010000078.1:0-4600 GCA_038245585.1 Chitinophagales bacterium | reverse complement strand
TTCCTGCATTTTAGTAATTCCTATTTTAACCAATATAAATGGTATTGAAAATATGCCAATTAATTTACCAATTGCCAGGCCAAGGATGATACCAGTGGAATTTGTAGTAGATAGACTTGCAAAAAAATCTTGGGGAAGCAGTATAGCTGTATTGACCAATGCAAAAATTGGGACAATAATAAAAGCTACTGGCTTATGTAAAAAATGCTGCAGTTTATAAGAAATGTTTGTTGCATCATTTTTACTAAAAGGAATAACGAGCGCCAGCAATACACCGGCAATCGTGGCATGCACGCCTGATTGCAGAAAGCAATACCACATAACAATTCCGGGAATAATATAGAAAATTAATTTTCGTACGCGCATCCTGTTCAAAATAAATAAGAAAACCAGGATACCAAGTGCCGCTAGCAAATAAGAAAATAAAACAGTTTTTGTATAAAAAATTGCGATCACCAATATCGCGCCGATATCATCAATGATCGCCAGCGCAGTCAAAAATACTTTTACAGAAGTTGGTACTTTATTTCCGGCAAGCGCTAAAATACCCAAAGCAAACGCGATATCTGTCGCCATGGGAATCGCAAAGCCAGCCTGCGTTTCAGTACCCCGGTTTAAAAAGAAATGAATTAATGCCGGAATAAGAATTCCTCCGATCGCAGCACCCAATGGAAGTATCGCTTTTTTAAAATCAGCTAATTCTCCTATATAAATTTCTCGTTCCACTTCCAGGCCAACCATTAAAAAGAAAATAGCCATCAAACCATCATTTACCCAATGTTCTACAGAATATTTGAGTTGCACATTGGCAAATGACAGATCAATCTTTTGCTGCATTAAAAGCCTGTACGATTCGCCATTCGCAGAATTCGCGATGATCAAGGAAATAATCGTACAAAGCACCAACAATAAACCACCGATCTTTTCACTGTCAAAAAAACTTTTAAATAAATTGGAGAACTTGCTTAGCACGTATTTTTCTATTGATAATTTTTACAATATTATCTTTTCCATTATATGCATCCAATTATTTATAGAAAATAGTAAAATTAAATTTGACAATCCGTAATGCTAAAGAAGATTTTTTTTGGGCTGAAATGCCGAAATTACCAGATTCGAGAAATAAGAAAAAAGTAATGATCAGCACCCTGGTAATTATGAAAATTAAAGATGCTTAACATCAGCTATTTTCCAGGATTACTTTATTATTCAAATAGTCCATGAAGAATTTATAAAAATCCGCGGTGAGGGAGGGATTCGAACCCTCGGTACAGTTTAACCCGTACGGCAGTTTAGCAAACTACTGATTTCAGCCACTCATCCACCTCACCATTCCCTATTCAGGGGCTGCAAAAATAGGGTGCAGCGCTTAATTACCAAAAATTAAAACACTTAAAAAATAAATTGATTGAAAATAAATTTCCTGGAGAAAATTACATCGCGGCCAATTGCACTTTTTGCGTAAGCTCCAGCACATTTTCTTTAAACAAAGTATCTGTATCCATCAAATTCTTAACGGTTTGACAACTATGAATGACGGTTGTGTGATCACGCCCGCCAAAATGTTCGCCAATCGTCTTTAAAGAATTTTTGGTAAAGCCTTTTGCCAAAAACATGCTGATCTGTCTTGCCTGTACAATTTCCCTTTTCCGGGTTTTATGTAATAATCTTTCATACGGCACATCAAAAAATTCGCAAACCATTTTTTGAATCGTGTCAATCGTAATCTCTTTCGAACTGGTACGCACAAAATTTCTCAATACCTTTTTGGCAAGATCTAAATCTATCTCGCGCTTATTCAATGAAGATTGTGCGAGTAAAGAGATCAATGCACCTTCGAGTTCGCGAACATTGGTACTTATATTATAAGCTACATACTTTACAACTTCCGGTGGCATTTCCAAGCCATCATTCTTCATTTTACGTTCCAGGATCACGATGCGTGTTTCATAATCCGGAACCTGCAAATCGGCACTCAAACCCCAACGGAAACGGCTGAGTAATCTTTCCTGCATGCCATCCAAATCTTTTGGCGATTTATCGGAAGTAAGAATCAATTGCTTTCCACTTTGATGCAAATGATTGAAGATCGCAAAAAATGCATCCTGGCTTTTTTCAGCCCTGGCAAAAAATTGTACATCATCAATGATCAATACATCTATTAACTGGTAAAAATGTATGAAGTCATTAATAGCATTATTACGGCTATGATCCTGGAATTGATTGATGAATTTTTCACTGCTCACATACAAGACAACTTTATGCGGCAATATTCTTTTTACTTCATTTCCGATTGCCTGGGCAATATGCGTTTTACCCAAACCAACACCACCATATATAACTAAAGGATTAAATGAATTCGCGCCGGGTTTCTCCGCCACCGTTTTTCCTGCACGTCTTGCGACGCGGTTGCAATCGCCTTCAATAAAAAGATCAAAAGTATATGAACCATTTAATTGCGGATCAATCTGCATTTTTTTCAAACCGGGAATTACGAAAGGATTTTTTACCGGGTTATTAATGACCAATGGAAAATCCATTTCATTATGACTATAATAACGAGCTTCACCAGCAGGAATATCCATACTTCCATTGCGTCCATTGTTGCCGCTATCTACCATGATGCGGTATTCGAGCCGGGCATCTTTTCCCAATTCACGCTTTAATGTTTTTGCAAGTAGAGAAATATAATGTTCCTCTAAATATTCAAAAAAGAATTGACTGGGAACTTGTATTAAAAGAATGTTCTCATTTAACTCTACAGGTTGTATCGGTTCGAACCAGGTTTTGTAATGTTGCCATTCTACTATGTCTTTAATTATTTTCAAACAATTTGCCCAAACAGATTCTGCAGTTTTTGTCATAGCCTTTATTGGATAATTTATTCAGGTGAATAATATTTTTTTTAAAAATTGATTAGAAAAAAACAGTTTTGATTTGTTATTTCCTGACGAGAAACGAATATCAAATTTTTATGTTGAAAAAAAAATTTTTTAATTTCTAAATTTTAATTCTATGCGTACAAGTTAGCCTTTTCCTGCTAATTTCTTATGCACATTCCCCTAAAAAAAACCTTTATTTTTTTTATACGATTGATATACAATGCTATTGGTGAAAAAAAGATTTCACATTAAATTTTTTCAGTAATTTTTAAAAATAAATATTTGGAAAAGTTGAAAGTTTGAATTACGCGAATTAGAAAACCAACTTGTTTAGCTAATTTGTGCAGGTAAAACAAAATTTATTTTTCGTTTAAAAATATATTTATTTGTGTGAGTAAAATTATTTTAAAAAATTATAAAGGCTGGATCTCTTTGCCAGGAAGCATTACAGCGATATCAATTTTTTTGAAAAAGATAATTACCTGTTTTATAACCTGTAAAAAAATTGGATCATAAAGCAATTCCATGCAACAAAAAATTCAACTTATTCTTAGCCCGCAGGAAGCCGGCAATGATTCATTTATCCTGGAAGCCATCGCCGCCCAAACCAGCATTGCGCGCGGGATGATTTCCGGTTTTCATATACTTAAAAAATCCATTGATGCCCGAAGTAAAAATCCGCGTTTCCAATTACACGTTCTGGCATTTATCAATGAGCCTTTTATAGAACGGGAAATGATTCAACCTGCCTGGAAAAATGTACAGCATGCAAATAAAAATGCCTGTATCATTGGCGCCGGGCCGGCGGGATTATTTGCTGCTTTACGTTTGATTGAACTTGGTATCCGGCCAATTATTTTTGAAAGAGGAAAAGCGGTGAAAGAAAGAAGAAGAGACCTCGCGCTTTTAAATAAAAATGGAATACTCAACCCGGAAAGTAATTATTGTTTTGGAGAAGGCGGCGCAGGCACTTATAGTGATGGTAAATTATATACCCGCAGTAACAAACGTGGCGACATCAATCGGATCCTGCACATACTGGTACATTTTGGTGCGCCTGAAAATATTCTCTGGGATGCGCATCCGCATATTGGCACCAATAAATTGCCCGGAATCATTTCTGCCATGCGTAATTTTATTTTGGAATGTGGTGGTGAAATTCATTTTGAAAAGAAATTATCGGGTTTTGAAATAAAAGACAAATCGCTTCAAAAAATTATACTAGAATCAGGGGAAAAAGTAGATACGCAATCGCTCATCCTGGCAACCGGCCATTCTGCAAAAGATATTTTTTTATTACTCCAAAAGAATGGGCTGGAAATTGAAGCAAAATCCTTTGCCCTCGGCGTGCGCATCGAACATCCGCAAAGCATCATTGATTCCATACAATATCATCGTGATCAGCGTGGCGATTTTTTGCCACCGGCATCTTATAGCCTTTCGGCCCAGGAAAAAGGCCGTGGTGTTTTTAGTTTTTGTATGTGCCCGGGTGGAATAATTGCACCGGCAGCAACGCATCCGGGACAATTGGTCGTAAATGGCTGGAGCCCGAGTAAAAGAAATAATCCTTTTGCAAACAGCGGTCTTGTAGCCGAAGTAAATATTGCAGATGTACTCACCTGGATTAAAAAAAATGATATAAATAATATTAATCCTGATGAAAATGATCCGTTGCTGCTTTTGCATTTCCAACAACACATAGAAGAAAATGCATACCA
>JBBRSI010000077.1:0-4835 GCA_038245585.1 Chitinophagales bacterium | reverse complement strand
TACACCGGCATCTAATGCTTTATTAGCCGGCTATGAAGGTGGTGCTTTGATGATGCTTGCAAAACATGCCGTGAATCCATTTTCCAAATTCTCCTATTTTAAAAAAGGGAAACATATACTGGAAGATGCTATCAATGCGGATGCACAAAATGCAGAACTGCGTTTTATACGTTTCGCCACACAATGTGATGCGCCTGGTTTTCTTGGCTACAACGATAATTTGAATGAGGATAAATCCTTCTTATTGAAAGCGCTCGAAAATATGAAGGACAAAGAACTTAAAAACTGGATCATTGGATTTATGAAGAATAATAAATATCTTAGTGAAGCTGAAAAACAAAAATTGAATGCATAAGGAAATGCTTTTACTGGTCGACAAAAATGATATGATCACGGGAACGCGTGAAAAACTTTCTGTGCACCGCCATGGTTTGTTGCACCGTGCATTTTCCGTTTTTATTTTCAACGATAAAAATGAATTATTGCTGCAGCAAAGGGCATACGGAAAATATCACTCCGGAGGCTTATGGACCAACTCATGTTGCAGCCACCCGGTGTTTGGAGAAAATATGCCACAAACAATCAAACGCAGGCTGCATGAGGAATTGGGCATATCCTGTAACACCCAATTTTTATTTTCATTTCATTATAATACCACATTTGAAAATGGTTTAGTAGAAAATGAAATCGATCATGTGTATGCAGGCATTTCAAATGATGTGCCAGCACCAGATCACAATGAAGTTGCTGCCTGGAGATATGTAAGCCTGGAAGATTTAAATAAGGCTGTTTTTTCCCAGCCGGAAAAATTTTCCTTTTGGTTAAAAGCCTGCCTGCCGGAATTGATACAACATTTTCCTATAAAAATTGCAGCGAAGAATGAAAGAATATATATATAGCGATACACAGTTATTGCCCGTGAGTATTGAGGAAGCCTGGGCGTTTTTTTCTTCTGCGAAAAATCTTTCGAAGATCACGCCGCCGGAACTTGATTTTAAAATTTTATCAGGGGCAGTGGAAGGAGATATTTTTGAGGGCATGCTGATCGATTATACAGTGAAGCCCTTATTTGGTATTAAAGTTCATTGGCAAACAATGATCATGAAAGTGAATAAACCTGTTAAATTTATGGACAGGCAATTAAAAGGACCGTACAAAAAGTGGGAACATACACATACTTTTACATCAGAAAATGGGATTACCCATATGCATGATGAAGTGCGCTATGCTTTACCATTTGGAATTCTCGGACAAGCAGTGCATACTTTAATTGTGCAGAAAAAAATAGAACAAATTTTTGCTTACCGCAAAAAAGTATTGAACGAAATATTTAAAGATCATGGGAACATACATCATTAATACACTCATTGTATTCGCGGCTTTCCTTTCAATGGAAGGCGTGGCGTGGTTTGCACACAAATTTATCATGCATGGTTTGCTCTGGCGCCTGCATAAAGATCATCACAAAAAAGAATCCTCCGGTTTTTTTGAACACAACGATTTTTTCTTTTTGATTTTTGCCATCCCGGGAATTTTATGTTTGTTTTTCGGAATGATACAGGACTATAATTTTTTATTCTTTATCGGTTTGGGTATTACCATTTATGGCTTTGCCTATTTCTTCGTGCATGATATTTTTATTCACCAGCGTTTTAAAGTTCTGCGCCATGCAGATAATGTTTATTTTAGGGCAATTCGCCGCGCGCATAAAATGCACCATAAACATATTGGCAAGGAAGAAGGTGAATGTTTTGGTATGTTATGGGTTCCTTTTAAGTATTTCAGAGAAATGAAAAAAGCACAGGCAACAAACTGATGTCTTTTTAAATACACAGCCTGCCAACAGAAAATGAAAGTAACCGATGAATACATTATACCTTTTTGTGGATTTTTTCACAATTATTATTCCATTACTTTTTTCCTTTCATCCCAAGTTACAATTCTATAAAAGCTGGGGCAGTTTCTTTCTTGCCGCCATACCCGTTGCAGTTCTTTTTTGTTTATGGGACAGTTTATTTACACAGGCCGGCATCTGGAATTTCAACCCGCGTTACTTACTCGGCATTTATATTTTTCATTTACCCATAGAAGAAATCCTATTTTTTATATGCATACCATTCTCCTGTGTGTTCACCTATTTCTGCCTGGATAAATTTTTTGATATGAGGTGGAAACCCATACGGGAAAAGGTTTTCGCCATTTTCTTAGCTATATTTTTGTTCGTTATTGGAGGCATCTTTATAGATCGGGCCTATACTGCCATGTCGTTTTTGAGTACGGCTGTTATTTGCCTCTTCCTCGTTTTTATTGTAAAAGTAGATTGGTTTGGAAAAGCGGTAACTGTGTATATGTTTTTATTAGTTCCATTTATGATCGTCAATGGAATTCTTACAGGAACCGGTATCGAAGAAGCAGTAGTGCGGTATAATAATTCAGAAAACCTCGGAATTCGCATTCTCACTATCCCCGTGGAAGATATTTTTTATGGACTGGAATTATTTCTCTTAGTTTTGTTTTTGTTTAAGAGTTTCGAAACCATCAAAATGCATCACCGGCAAAAAACAGTCGCATGAAACAATCATTGAAAATAATCAACGCGCTTGCTTTAGCCGTTACAATCGTCGTCAATTATTTATCCAATACAGGTTTTTTTAATGGCAAAACTATTGCGGATGTTTCAGACAAATATGTAAATTATTTTACACCCGCAGGTTTCACGTTTGCTATATGGGGACTTATTTATCTCGGCCTGATCGCATTCATTATTTATACATTCACAAAATATGCAAAAGATCATGTTGTCTCACGCACCGGCTGGTGGTTCATCATTTCATGTATCGCGAATTGTAGCTGGATCGTTGCCTGGTTGTATGATTACACCAGTTTATCGGTATTCATAATTTTGATACAACTCATTTGTTTACTGGCCATCATTGTAAAAAATTATATCGGTACACGCAGCGCTTCTTTATCCGAACGAGTTTTTGTATGGATCCCTTTTTCTTTATATAGCGGCTGGCTGACCGTAGCACTCATCGCGGATGTTGCCGCTTATTTAACCAAAATCAATTGGAAAGGTTTTGGTATTCCCGAAGCTACCTGGTGGATGCTTAGGATCTTTGTTGCCGGAGCGATTATTATATTTATGGCCTGGAAACGCCGCCTGTATTGGTTTTCATTGGTTAGCGTCTGGGCATTGATCGGCATAGCTTCCGCGAATGAAGATGTGAGTAATATTAAAAATACAGCGCTCATAGTGGCCATCATTATTTTCATTGTTATCCTCGTTTTTTTATTTACTAAAAAGAAACCGCAGCATCATTACCATTACCAGGTATAAATTATTATGAAAAATGAAGTTGCTGTTTGCTGGTTACGCCGCGACCTGCGTTTATTTGACCAGGCTGCTTTGTACCATGCATTAAACAGTGGTTTATCGGTGTTGGTACTTTTTATTTTTGATAAAAAAATACTTGATCAGCTCGATAATAAATTTGATAACCGTGTGGATTTTATTCACAGCGAATTAGAAAAAATCAATCAGCAATTAATCGAACAAGGTTCCTCGCTTTTAGTAATACATGATGAACCAGGAAAAGCTTTTGAAAAGTTGCTCGAAACATATACTTTAAAAAAAGTTTTTACCAATCATGATTACGAACCTTATGCAATTTCGCGGGATACAGTTATAAAAAAATTACTTGCAGAAAAAGATATTTCTTTCGAAACTTTTAAAGACCAGGTAATCTTTGAGAAAAATGAAATTTTAAAACAGGATGGAACACCTTATACTGTTTTCACACCGTTTTCCAAACAATGGAAAATAAAATTTGAGCAAAATAAAATTGACAATTTTCCGGCAGAAAAGTTTTCAACTAATTTTTTAAAAACAAAACCATTTCATTTTCCAACACTGGAAGAAATTGGTTTCAAAAAAACGAACATTCACATACCTGCATTTCATTTCCCGAAAAAACTGGTACAGGATTATGATGAAACCCGCAATTTCCCTGGCATTGCGGGCACAACGCAAGTTGGAATTCATCTGCGTTTTGGAACAGTTAGTATTCGTCAATTGGCAAAAAAAGCGGCGGCGACGAACCAGGTATTTTTGAATGAATTGATCTGGCGCGAATTTTTTATGACCATCCTTTTTCATTTTCCAAAAGTGGTGACTCAATCTTTCAAAAGAAAATATGACGACATTCCCTGGCGCAATAATGAAGATGAATTCAATGCCTGGTGCCGCGGCGAAACCGGTTACCCGATGGTGGATGCGGGCATGCGGCAATTGAATGAAACCGGCTGGATGCACAACAGGGTGCGCATGGTTACGGCCAGTTTTCTCACCAAACATTTACTCATTGACTGGCGCTGGGGCGAAGCATATTTCGCCGAAAAATTATTAGATTATGAACTTGCTTCCAATAATGGTAACTGGCAATGGGCCGCAGGATCCGGTTGCGATGCCGCGCCATATTTCCGAATTTTTAATCCTGATCTGCAAATAAAAAGGTTTGATTCAAAATTGGTGTACGTCAAAAAATGGATAAAGGATTTTGTACCCGGTTACCTTGAACCTATTGTGCCGCATGCGTTTGCACGGGCGAGAGCGATTGAGACGTATAAGAAGGCGTTGGAGAAATAATATAGATTTAAAATGCTCAAATAATTAATTTACATATAAAAATGGATTAAAGATTTTGACCCGGTTATCTTGAACCTATTGTGCCGCATGCATTTGCGCGGGCGAGAGCGATTGAAACGTATAAGAAGGCGTTGGGCAAAAAGTAATTAATGATTTATCAAAATCGTTTAGGCAGATAAAATTATTT
>JBBRSI010000076.1:0-4876 GCA_038245585.1 Chitinophagales bacterium | reverse complement strand
GCAAAAAATACGGTAACGGTAAAAGGTTTAAATAAAAATATAACTGCTATTATAAAAATCACCGATATGCAGGGAAGAGAAATCAGTAGTCAGAATTTTACACAAAGCAGTTCTGCAACATTGAATATACGAGCGCTGGCGCAAGGCACTTATTTTGTGCAGGTAGCACAACAAGATAAAATCGTGAGACTGAAATTAATCAGGGAATAATTGTGAATGGTTAATGGTAAATTGTAAATGAAGCTAACAGATAACAACGAACAGTGAAAAGTTTGAAAACCGCTGTTGGTTATCAACTGTTATCTTTTAGCTGTTCGTTTTTAGCTTAATTAATAACTCATTTTTATTTGTTGGAAACAATGAATAAAAATGGGTTATTTTTTTAAATAATTTTCACTTTTAGATGCTTCAATAAAATAAAAAAAAGTGAAAAAAACTTTTCACTTTGCACTGTTAATTATTATTTTAAAAAACTATTCCGGTAAAATAATGCGTGATTTTGCGCCTTCTATTTCTACGAGTTCCAAATCGAACGTAAGGTCTTTTCCCGCGAGCGCGTGATTGGCATCCAATACCACTACATCATCTTTCACTTCTTTAATAACTACCGGGAAAGATTGCCCTTCCTGGTTGCTCATATTTAAAGCCATTCCGATTTCGGGTTTCATATCTTCCGGAAATTTATCTTTAGGAAACTCCATGATCATCTCATCCAGCACTGGACCATAAGCTTCATCAGATGGAATTACAATTGTTTTCTTCTCCCCTTTTTCCATACCTGTAACACCTGCATCAAACCCAGGAATTACCATTCCACTGCCCACTTCAAATGCCAATGGGTCGCGGCCTTCAGAAGAATCGAATGTAGAGCCATCGTCTAATTTTCCATGATAATGGACTTTTATTTTGTCCCCTTTTTTTACCTGCATAACTGTAATTTTAATTTAAAAAAATATAACCCATTTCAACGAAAAACATAGGTGAATCTTCTGGTATTCAATGAATTATTTTAAGCCTTGCAAGATACGCTGATTCGTATTTATGACAAAAGCTTTAGATATAAAATTTTCTTATAAAACGACTATCAATGATGCAAACTGCGATAATTTTTTAAAAAATGTATTTTTCATTGCGCAAAATAGGTTGTTTTTTTGCCAATGGCTACTGATCAAATAAATAATAAAGATTTCCCTATCATATTCATGGGCACACCGGATTTTGCGGTAGCATCATTAAAGGTATTAGTGGAAAACGGGTTCAATATTGCCGCAGTGGTTACTTCACCGGATAAACCCGCCGGGCGCGGCATGCAGCTTCAAAAAAGCGCTGTAAAAATTTTTGCAGAAAAAAATAACCTCCATATTTTACAGCCTATAAACCTGAAAGCGCAGGAATTTGTAGAATCTCTAAAAAAAATAAATGCAGCTTTGCAGGTGGTCGTTGCCTTTCGCATGTTACCGGAAATTATCTGGAATATGCCACCATTAGGTACGATCAATTTGCACGCGTCTTTATTGCCACAATATCGCGGTGCCGCGCCTATCAACCACGCAATTATTAATGGAGAAAAAGAAACGGGTATTACTATTTTTAAATTACAACATGCGATAGATACCGGAAATATTTTAGCATCGGAAAAAGTAAAAATTGGCGAAAGTGAAAATGCCGGAGAATTATATGATCGGCTGAAAATTGCAGGAGCGAAATTGCTGGCTGATACGATTCTTAAAATGGAAAAAAATGAATTGAAAGAAATTCCGCAGGAAATTCTCAGTGAAAATATTTCTTTAAAACCTGCGCCAAAAATATTTAAAAAAGATACTGAGATTGATTGGAACAAAACTACAGTAGAAGTTTATAATTTTATACGCGGCCTTAGTCCTTATCCTGCGGCACATACTTTTTTACAAGGAAAATCATTAAAAATTTTTAATGCAACCAAAGCAATTAATAATAATACAGAGAAGCCGGGAGAAGTATTTACAGATGGAAAAACCTTCCTGAAATTTTCGTGCAGCGATGGATTTATCCACGCATTGGAATTGCAATGGGAAGGTAAAAAAAGAATGAATGTTACAGAATTTCTAAAAGGCTTCCGCGCTTAATGAGCAAAATCTTATTTATCAAAATAAGTAATAGCCAATGCAAATTTTTGGTCATTGATTCCAAGCGCTTTTGCCGCAGCACTATTGATACGAAAATCCAGGCCATCATTAGATGGAATGGATTCTAATTTCCACAAGACTTTTGCATAAATATTTTCCCCGGAAGCAGAAGTGATCTTCACGATCGTACCAGCCGGCAATTCATTCATTAAAATATAATTGGCACCTTCCGCATTATTTGCTGATGATTCAAAAGTCATCGCATTTCCACTGATCACATGCAAGTTTTTTCCTGAGCCATTTTTGAAAAATATTTCCTGCATGGTCATCGGCACAACCGGCACTATTACGGGTTGAACATTTACATTCTCTGCATTTTCTTTTAGTATGCTTTTTGAAGAATCAACCGCAGGCACAATTATCACACTTGCAGTTGTATCGACTGACTGGATTTGCTTTTCAGCGCTTTCCTTTACTTCATTATTTACAACAGGCGCAGTATCATCTGCCTCGAAACCGATGATCAATGTTTTACCGTCTACAATCACATCTGAAGTAAGTTTGTTCCAGCTTTTTAATTGTGTAACAGTGCTGCCAAATTTTTTGCTGAGTGAATATAATGTTTCTCCTTTCTTCACTGTATGCATAATTGGATGCGTAGTTATAACTACATTCTCTTCATTTTGCACTTTAGTTTCCACTACTTTTTTTGCAGATGGCACTTTAATTTTTTCTCCGATTTTCAAAATACTTTTTGAATTAAAATTATTCATGCGCATCAGTTCGGAAGTAGTCGTATGAAATGTTTTAGCGATTCCCGAAAGCGTTTCACCTTTTACAACAGTATGTGTTTCATAATTAGCCTGCGCCTTTGCAGACAAATTTGCAAAGCATAAAAAACTAAAAAATAGTATACAAAATAAAGCGGCTTTTTTCATTGTGCTGATTTTTGAAAACAAAAAGATGTTCCTGAACTTTTTTAAAACTAAATGAGAAACGAAATATACAATTATTAATTACTTTGGTTTTTGTAAAAAATAATCAAAACGTTTCGCACTTATTTCATGCATATCCGGAATATCTTCTCTTTGATAAACGCCGTCATCCAGTTTTTGTTTTGTAAGACTGAATGCCTGTAATGTAAGTTCAATATCTTCATCCGTATGCGTGGCAGTTGGAATAAGTCTGTAAATAATATGGCCTTTTGGAATTACAGGATATACCACAATTGAACAAAATATTCCATAATTTTCACGCAGGTCCATCACCATCGCAGTTGCTTCTTCTACACCACCTTTCATGTATACAGGCGTAACTACTGAATTCGTATTCCCTATATCAAAGCCTCTTTCTATCAACCCTTTTTGCAGCATCAAAGCATTGCGCCAGAGTTTTTCTTTCATCTCCGGTTTTGTGCGTAATAATTCTAATCTTTTTAAATTCCCGATAACAATCGGCAAAGGCAGGCTTTTGGCGAAAATTTGTGAACGGCTGTTATAGCGTATATAGCTGATGATATCTTTTTTACCCGCGATAAATGCACCGATAGATGCCATTGATTTTGCAAAAGTGGAAAAATATAAATCAATTTCATCCTGGCAATCCTGCTCTTCGCCCGCACCGGCGCCGGATTTTCCTAAAGTTCCAAAACCATGGGCATCATCCACCAATAACCGAAAGGAATATTTTGGGCGCAATGCACAAATTTCTTTCAATTTTCCCTGGTCTCCTGCCATTCCAAAAACACCTTCAGTGATCAATAATATACCACCGTCTTTTTGTTTACCTAAAAGCGTGGTGGCACGTTCCAACTGCTTTTCACAATCCTGTATATCGTTATGTTTAAAAACAAAACGCTGGCCTGGATGTAAACGCAATCCATCTATAATACATGCATGGCTTTCCGCATCATACACGATCACATCGCGCCTGTCACAGATACAATCAATCGCACTCATGATTCCCTGGTATCCATAATTTAATAAAACACAATCTTCTTTGCCTTCAAAAATCGCCAATTCCTGTTCTAATTGCTCATGGAAAGGAGTATTTCCACTCATCATGCGGGAACCCATTGGAGCGGCGAGTCCATAATTTTTAGATGCTTCCGCGTCCACTTCACGAATTACCGGGTCATTTGCCAGGCCAAGATAATTATT
Organism: Chitinophagales bacterium; assembly: GCA_038245585.1. GTDB lineage: Bacteria > Bacteroidota > Bacteroidia > Chitinophagales > Chitinophagaceae > JAFDXJ01. The sequence continues at coordinate 612 of JBBRSI010000076.1, read as the reverse complement.
AAGGCTCCACACGATCATATCTTTTCCCCGGAATTTCATCCTGCTTCCAATTTCACCTTCAAGTTTTGGAAATGCAAAATAGCCATGCGCACGATCTCTGTGCTGCCCGATTGGTCCCTGGTTGGCGATGAGTTTTTCAAAAATATCTCTCATATAAATGTTTAATTTATTTACATATTGATGTTTGCTGATTTGTAAATTCAGCCTTTAAAAAATTTCTCTCATTGATCTCAATCAATTGGAAACAACTTTAAGATTGCCGCAAAGTTAGTAGAATTAGGTTTTCGATTTGTTTTGTGAAGAGAAATGCACATTTTTTATTCCACATCAACTTTTATTTCTATTGGAAGATCGTTATTTTTGAAAAAAGCAAAAGCAACTATGACTGCCTTTAAAAAAATTCTACTCATTGTATTATTCCCAATTTCTGCATTTTGCCAGGGGAAAATAAATACAGGAAATAATACCAACCGGCCCAAATTGGTGGTAGGAATTGTTGTTGACCAAATGCGCTGGGATTATTTGTACCGGTATTATGATCATTTTGGTGAGGGTGGTTTTAAAAGATTATTGCAAAATGGTTTTTCCTGTGAAAATACGCTGATCAATTAT
>JBBRSI010000075.1:0-5148 GCA_038245585.1 Chitinophagales bacterium | reverse complement strand
TCCCCCGACATCCTGGCATCAGAAGAGGTGATAATGAATCCCGGATCCTTAAATGCATTTATTCCAATTGCGCCCGTTTTGCGGGCAGCTTCATGCGGAGAGGAATCTTTATACTCTTCTAAAATAATTTTAAAATAGCCTGGGTCTAAGTCCAATAATAAAACAACAATATTATCTCCCTGTAAGCCCAGTTCAGTAAATTTTTTAGAAGTGCTGGCTCCAAAAATAGAAATACCTGTATTATCCAACATGGTACGCAGGGCCTCTGCATTTTCTATATTAGTTAGGAATACAATTGCCAGCGTGGGCATATAACCATCACTCATACTTGTTCTCAACGCTGTTTGTATTTCTTCAGTTGATTTTCCTGAGATTGATTTTGCTTTCATTGTTTTTCTTAAAATTAATTTTCTACAATACCTGTAATAATTGTTACGCCGCCGGTAGCAAAATTGGCAAACTCATCTGCCATTGCTTTTCCTTCTCCAGATAGCATGGTTTGTTGCATTGCATCATGACTAGTAAATTAAAGCTCTGCCATTCGGTAATAAGCAGCTGCAGTGCCATCAGGATTTGGTAAATTTTTTGTGTATTCCTGTTTTGTAATTCCCAAAACTTTTTTTACTTTTTCAAAATGCGTTTCAGCATAATATTTCTCGAATGCTTCGGGGTCAGTTGGATGCCCGTACAATACAATTAATTTGTATCATGATTTTTGTTTTTTAATTGGTGATAAAATATGTTACTTTATTTCTTATTTTTCTTTCAACACCACGACACAACAAGTGTTATTATGAAACTCATGTTTACCTGTTTTTGATTTTCCAAATTCACCATAGCTGAAAAAGCCTGCCATTGGTGCGTTCCAAACGTTTTTCACTTGTTCTATTTCTTCGGTCATCAAAAGGCCAAATGATAAATGCCTACTGATGCAGGAAAACATGATCATTGCATCCGCTTCCGGTTGTTTCTCATTTTTTATTTCGCTGCACTCTTCCACCACTTTTTCTATAGCATCAAAATCGGGCGGCAGAGAAAAGCGCACTTTAGAACCCTGCGGTACCGTGCCTGCGCAAATAAGCGAATGATCTTCCCTGTTGGCAAACATGGCAGTTCGCATCACGGGTGCTACGTTTTCCCTTTCCAATTGCAATGGATAATAAGCGCCAATATGAGTGACCACTTCTTTGCCTGAGTCAAGATTGATATCCAAACCCAGGTATTTCATCACCATATCAAGGGCGGGTTTATCATCAATGGTGTAAACAATATTGCCCACGCTTTTCGTTACTGTTTTTGTAGTGCCGATTGGTTGCCAGCCACAGGTAGCAATTCCATTCACTGCTATTTTATCTCCGTCAATAATTAAGGATAATACACCACTCACACTACTTTTATCATTCGTGAAAACCAAGGGTGCTTTCAATTCCAGGTCATCACCGGCCATGCCTCCGAATACATTCGCCTCGCCACCAAATCCTTGTTCTATTCCGGTTATTATATCCTCACCTTCAGTTTGCAACCAGCCTGAAACAATAATGAATGCAGGGTTTGCAAAAATTCTTTTACCTTCTTCACCCAGATGAATCGCATTTTGTAAAGTGGTATGATTGGACGCATCCTGGAATAATATTTTAAAATGCTCCGGCTTCATATCAAGCAACATCATGGCTATGCTGCCCTGGCCTATTTCGCCATCAATAAATTCTCCGGAAGTGGTAGCTCCGAAAATTCGAATATTATTTTTATTCAATAATGCTATAATTCCTTCCCTGTCTTGCTTGATAGAAATAAAGACAATAGCCAGGGTTGGTTTAAAACCATCAGCGATGCTATTAGCAAATGCAGCGAAGATTTCTTCCTCTGAATTTCCTTTGATTGATTTTGCTTTCATAATTTTTATTGATTAGAAAATAGTATAGGGCCACCAGATTCACGGTGGCATAAAGCATTCGAAGGATCAGATTTTTTAAAAGAGTAGATATTCTCAAAAAAATGAATCAATCTACTTCTTTTTCAAGACTATTTTTTCTTTTTGGCCCTTTTTTTTAAAATGGGCTAACTCATTGATTTAAATCAAACCCTTACACCGTTTCCCGATAAATTTAAAGAATATGCAAGGTGAATCAGACAGGCTAAGGACGAAGGGGTTTCAAAACTGTCCGAATGAGGGATTTATTTATCTGCGGGGGTATTCGCAGGTGGATAAGGGGGAGTGAGAGTTTATCAACATTTAAAAACCTTTTTTACAATATGGGCCGATCCGTATGTATAGTTAACTATAAATCTATACTGCTTTACAATAAATGTTTCTTTCCTATTTGTTCATCCGATAGCAATCGGATCGCTTTCCTGGTCAAAACCAGTCGTATCGCTTTATTTTTCTCAATCATTTTTCTTTTATCCAATGTTCCACACGAGGATGCAGGTTATTATTTTTATACATCTGTTACCACATCAAAGCCTTTAAAACTGCCGACCACTGCAAGGCCCGTTATTTTTTTTGCGATTTCTTTTTGCTTTATTTTACCGGCAACCTGGTTCATGGTAGCGCCGCTACCTACCGCATCATCAATTAAGAGAAGATGATTGTATTTCACCGTCTCATTCACAGCAAAAGTATTTTCTGCATTATTAATGCGTTCTTCAATCTTGTTCAATGATTTTTGCGGGACTGGTATTATGCCCGAAATTTTTTGAATATTTATTTTTGGCAGATTGATTTTTAAATGTGTTTCCAGGTATTTCATAATCTGTACTTCACGACGAATGGTAGGAGGCACAAAACCTACTGCATCAAATTTGCCTGTGTTAACCATTGCAGTTACTTTTGGCTTTATCTCCTCCAATAATATCTTCATCAAAAATTTATTTTGCCCTTGCTTTGCATAGTGTAATAAAGTACCAAGCCTTGTTTTCCCAAACCTTTCAATGGCATAAAAATCCAAATAATATATTTCGTCAAGGTAAATGTCATCGTATCCTTTTGTGTTTTTCAGTTTTTCTTTTCCATCAATAATTCCTTTTGCATTATAGTAAGCATCATATTTTTTCCGCGTGGTTAAAAACTCATTCAGTGTTTTCTCTAAAGGGAGTTTGCGTGGCTGGCACCAGTGATTAAACCCTTCAATGCCTTGCAGCATTTTTCCTATTTCGGTGATGAGAAGAAAATTTTTATCAAGGTATTTTTTTGCTTCATCACTGATTACAGAAAAATCAGTTGCAACAGGAGTATCAACTTTATTTATTCTATAGATTGTCTTTGGCGTACGGCCAAATTTTACAATTGCATCGTCTTCTAAAAGCTGATTAAGTGCAATGTGAATCCCTTGTTTTGAGACATGCAGCAAATCCACCAGTTCCTTTACACTTAAATCCCCCTTTTCTTTTAGGACATTTACTATTCTGTCTTTTATTTTCATTTATTTACTATTTACTATCAATAGTCAAAAGTAAAGAAAATTGCTAAAACTATTTATTTCCAGCCAATTAACCTCCGCCATTTGGTCCTCAGGGAATCATCGGATTGAAATTCAGTGTTTAATATAAGCCCATACTGCGCATCTATTCTTTTATAACCTCTTCGCTTTCTTCCAGTTTCTCATCCGATAGCAATCGCATGGTATTCTGCGCCGCAGCTAATCGTATTACTATATTCTTTTTAATATTTTTGTAACTGATAAAATTTACCAGGTAAAATTATTTTCTTCTACTATTTATTTTCTACAGACTTTATTATCAACCCAACCAAATCTCCCATTTTACTGTCATCCATCCAGCGGGCTACTATCACAAGGTCATGTTCATTATCAATTACAATATAATTACCGCCAAAACCTGCCGCAAAATAAACTTTTGGTGAAACATCTTTCCAACGCTGCGTTGTATTTATCCACCACATGTATCCATAATCTTTATTTGGTAAGGATGGCTGACGAACTGCATTTACCCATTTTTCAGAAATGAGTTGTTGATTTTCCCATTTACCTTTTCTAAGAAATAATAAACCAAACCTTGCCTGGTCCTTAGCACTTATAAATAAGCCACCACCATGATGGCCGCCGCCACTAACCGATTGCATCATAAGGCCATCTATATTTACAAATGAATTATCGTAACCATACCAACGCCAGGTAGTAGAGGCGCCAATCGGATCCATAATTTTTTCTTTCAGAACCATCGGCAATGGTTCGCGCCAAACCTGTAAGAGTGAATATGCCAGTAGGTTAACACGTACATCATTATATTTAAAAAATGTTCCCGGTTCATGCAATGGCCTGTTCTTCCATTCATCCAGGCTGCCACCTTTTGCCGGCCTGTCTGCCCAGTCTGACAATCCGAATTCCATACCACTCCAATCTGATGATTGAGTTAATAAATTGTCCCAGGTAATTTTTGAATTGTGCGCTCCATCATATGTGCCATCCCAAACATATTTATCAACTTTATCATTCACATTTTTTATAAGGCCATCATCAATAGCCAGCCCTGCCGTGGTTGATAGAAAACTTTTGGTAGCGCTAAAGGTCATATCCACGCGGTTTACTTCGCCCCATTGTGCCACGATGTAACCATTTTTTATAACAAGCCCAGCCGGCCCCCCTCTTTCTTTCATAGGCCCGATAATTTCATAACCGGGCTCATTGGCATAGGCTTTCATGTTGGCTATGCGAAGATCTTTTTCCACTTTATTTTCATGTGTCATTGCAAACGAAACAGCACTATCCAAAAGCTGCTTATTCATTTTAAGCTCTTGAGGATTTTTTATTTGCCAGCTTGCATCTGGGTAGTAAGTGGATTGTGCACTTACAATAGTAAATAAAAACGTGAGAAAGGAAAGGGTAGTAAAAAATTTTATTTTCATGCTATTTTATTTTGATTATTTATTTCTAATTGCTCAATAGTCTTCTTCGCCGCTGCCAATCGTATTGCTTTATTTTTCTCAATTCAACGGATTAAAACCCGTTGTTATAATATGCCCCTATGCTAAGCATCTATTCTTTTGCAGGGGCTTTCTGCTTATCCAATTTCTCAATTGTCTTCTTCGCCGCGGCCAACCGTATCGCTTTATTTTTCTCGATCATTTTTTCCTTTATCCAATGTTCCAAACGATGATGAATTGGAATCAATAATGAAGCAATCAACACC
>JBBRSI010000074.1:0-5153 GCA_038245585.1 Chitinophagales bacterium | reverse complement strand
TTGAAGTAATATATAAACAGGAATTTCTGGCTGATTTTGACAAAGCTGGAATTACCTATGAACACCGCCTGATTGATGACATGGTTGCCAGTGCATTAAAATGGCATGGCAATTTTGTATGGGCTTGTAAAAATTATGATGGTGATGTGCAAAGTGATACAGTGGCACAGGGTTTTGGAAGCCTCGGTTTAATGACAAGTACTTTAGTTACACCAGATGGAAAAACGATGGAAGCAGAAGCGGCGCATGGCACTGTTACCAGGCATTTCCGCGAATATCAAAAAGGTAATCCCACTTCTACCAACCCGATCGCTTCCATTTTTGCCTGGACAAGAGGCCTGGAATTTCGTGGAAAATTAGATGGCAATGATGCACTGATTCATTTTTGCAGAACGCTCGAAAATATTTGTGTGGAAACTGTTGAAAGTGGAAAAATGACAAAAGACCTTGCTGTGTGCATTCATGGAAATAAAGTAACACATGGCAAGGATTATTTATATACAGAAGAATTTCTGGATGCGCTGGATACAAATTTAAAAGCGAAAATCGGGTAATCGTTTTTGGTGAAAATGAAATGGCTTTGTATATTTTTACTCAAAAAATATCGATATATATTTTGTTGAGAAATGAATAAACCGCAGCGATATATTGCCCATTATGATTTGGATTCTTTTTTTGTAAGCGTTGAAATAATCAATAATCCATTATTAAAAAATAAACCTGTTCTTGTTGGTGGTAAAGAAGGACGTGGTGTTGTTGCTGCATGCAGTTATGCTGCGCGAAAATTTGGTATCCATTCGGCTATGCCCATGAAAAAAGCCATGCTGCTTTGCCCGAATGCAATCGTTTGTCCCGGCGATTTTACTTCTTATTCCAGGTACTCAAAATGGGTCACAGAAATTATCCTGGCTAAAGCACCGCTTGTAGAAAAAGCAAGTATTGATGAATTCTATCTTGACCTAAGTGGCATGGACCGCTTTTTTGATGTGCTCGAATGGTGTGTGGAATTAAGGAAAGACATCACTGATAAAACTGGTTTGCCTATTTCATTTGGCCTGGGTGCAAATAAACTAATTGCAAAAATGGCAACAAATGAAGCAAAACCAAATGGCTTTTTATTTGTTCAACCCGGAGAAGAAAAAAACTTTTTGGCACCACTTCAAATTTCAAAAATTCCAGGCGTTGGCAAACAAACAGCTGAAGTTTTAAAAAGTATGGGTTTATTTTTTATCCGGGACCTGCAACAAAAATCTGCAGAAGACATTGAAAATTCTTTGGGTAAAAGCGGCATAGATATTTGGCAAAAAGCACAAGGCATACATCATGGAGAAGTGCATCCAATACATGAATCAAAATCTATATCTACGGAAAATACTTTTCATGAAAATACATGTGATGAAACGTTCTTATTAAGCCAGCTTGTAAGAATGACCGAAAAAATTTGTTTCCAGTTGCGCAAAAAAAATTTCATGGCAGGATGTGTCGCAGTAAAAATTCGTTATGCCAATTTTGAAACAAGTACAATGCAGGCTGCCATTGATTTTACCTGTAGAGATGACGAGGTAATACCTGTTGCAATACAACTTTTTTACAGGCATTTCAGGAAAAAAAATGAACTACGCTTATTAGGCGTTCGGTTGAGTAACCTCAGGCCAAATGTGCGTAATGCCAATTTATTTGATGACGGTGAAAAGAAATCAAAATTGTATGGCGCAATAGATTCCGTAAAAAATAAATTTGGAACAAATGCAGTTCAAAAAGCGCGTGCAGTAAAAAAATAAACAACTTTTATTTATTCCACTTTCTCAATTGTTGCAACGAAGCTTTCAGGTCTTTTGGCAATGGCGCTTCAAATTCAAAAGATTTTCCGTTCAATTCAAATTTTATTTTTGAAGCGTGCAAGGAAAGTCTTGCAAGGATCGGCCTTTCCGTCTCTTCATTTTTAGCAAGATGATAATTTTTCTTCAGTGTCGAAATTAGTAAAGGTGTTTCTGTACCATACAACTTATCACACACGATCGGATGGCCCAATTCTGCCGTGTGCACGCGCACCTGGTGCGTACGGCCTGTATGAATGATAAAAGATACCCATGTAAAGGATCTGAATTTTACAAGTACAATATAGTCTGTTAAAGCAGTTTTCCCTTTTGCATGCACCTGCATCATGCTTTTTTTAATGGGATGTTCTGCAATGGGAAAGTCAATGCTGCCCTGCACTTCCTCCATTTGTCCATGCACGAGCCCGAGATAATATTTCTCGATATTTCTTTTCTCAAATAAAGCAGATAGCGCTGCATGTGTTGCTGCATTTTTTGCAAAAATGATTACGCCGCTTGTTTCTTTATCAATACGGTGAACCGTAAAAATTTCTCCATATTTTTCCCGCAAAATATCTTTTAAAGAAACCTGAGTTTGCATCCTATCCGGGATACTGTGCATGCCACTGGGTTTATTGATAACAATGAAGTCTTCATTTTCAAATATTATATCATCAGCAGAAAGGTGCATTGTGCAGAAATTATTTTGCGGGTTTGAAATTTGGATTGGAAAAAATTGTCTAATTTTTATATTACTTTTTTTCCCGTACAAAAGATTGGTTCATATATTTTAAAAGACGTACTTCTTTCTCGTTGAGGTAACGCCACTTGCCGCGGTCCACATTTTTTTTCGTGAGGTTTGCAAACATTACACGATCAAGATTTTTTACATCGTATCCCAGTTTTTCAAAGATCCGGCGGACAATGCGGTTACGGCCACTGTGAATTTCAATACCTACAATCGATTTGTCTTTTGTATCTGTATAACCAATTGCATCTGCTTTTACTGAACCATCTTCGAGTTCTAAGCCAGTTAAAATATTTTCAAAATCTTTTTTTGTCAAAGGTTTATCCAACTTTACTTCATATACTTTTTTGATCTCAAAGGAAGGGTGTGTTAGTTTTTGTGCAAGTTCGCCATCATTGGTCATCAATAAAACACCAGTAGTATTTCGATCCAGGCGACCCACCGGGAAAAGCCTTTCCGTGCTTGCCTTTCCGATAATATCAAAAACTGTTTTCCGGTTTTGAGGATCCTTACTTGTAGTGATGGTGTCTTTTGGTTTATTCAGTAAAACATATACATTGTTTTTGAGCACATAAATACGCTTGCCTTTAAAATGAATGGTATCTTTTTCGGAAACTTTAAATCCAGGCTCATCTTTGATTACGCCATTTACGGAAACGTGACCTTCTTTGATAAGTGCTGCAGCTTCACGCCTGCCGCAAATTCCCGAATGCGCAAGAAATTTGTTCAGTGGCATTAATTCAGGAGAAGATGTTTGCGTTGATGTTGTTTTTTCAGGAATTATTTTTTTGGGTAAAGATTCAGCCGGCTTGTCATATTTTGTACCCCGGGGAGCAAATGGATCGTTTCTTTTATAAAGCTGACCTTTTGCCAGTTTTTCTTTACGCAATGCTTCACCTTCTACTTTTGCCAATGCTTTGCCTTTTTTCTTTTCCTGGCGGAGCGCTTCCTTTTTTTTCGCGCCACTTACCGGCTGTGCAATGAATTTTTCAAATGCTTTTTTACTCATACAATAGTTTGCTGTTTTTCAACAGGAATTAGAAATTAAATGGCCGCCACTTTTTTATTTGCCAGTTGCCCGCAGGCAGCATCAATATCTTTTCCGCGGCTGCGGCGAAGCCGAGCATTTACCCGGTGACTATCCAGGTATTGCATAAAATCATTCACCGTTTCTTCTTTTGGTTTTGAAAATTTCATCTGATCTATCGGATTATATTCAATAATATTTACCAGGTCTGCGGGAACCTGGCGATAAATTTTTACCAACTCTTCCGCGTCTTTTAAAGAATCATTGAAGTTTTGAAAGAGAATATATTCAAACGTAATTTCATTCCCTGTTTTCTGGTAAAAATAATTCAGTGCATCCACGAGTGTTTTGATATTGTTCGATTCATTGATCGGCATGATGGCACTTCTTTTTTTATCATTGGCGGCATGCAGGGAAAGTGCGAGTTTGAAACGTACCTGGTCATCGCCGAGCTTTTTAATTTGCTTCGCAATACCTGCTGTGGAAACAGTGATTCTACGCGGGCTCATAAAGAGGCCTTCTTCGGAAGTAATGCGCTCCACTGCTCTCAAAACATTTTTATAATTGAGTAATGGTTCGCCCATCCCCATGAAAACAATATTGGATAATTTTTTCTCAAAATATTTTTCACTTTCCGTATTCATTAAAGTAACCTGGTCCACAATTTCATCAAACAATAAACTTCGCTGCTTTTCCATATAGCCGGTTGCACAAAATTTGCAATTAAGGCTGCAACCAATTTGCGAGGAAATACAGGCGGTAGTTCTTTCTTCAGTGGGAATAATAACACCTTCTACAAAATGATGATCTGCCGTTTCAAATTTGTATTTTATGGTGCCGTCTTCAGAGGTTTGTTTTTGTTGTATGGTTAATGCAGGATAAGAAAAATTTTCATGTAATTTTTGTCTTAATTCTTTGCTGATATTAGACATTGCGTCAAAACTATGCGCATGTTTTTTCCAGATCCATTCATACAATTGTTTCGCACGGAATTTTTTTTCTCCATTTTCCAGCACCCATTGTTCAATATCCTGGTAGGGCAGGTGGCGAATATTTGGCAATTCATTCATGGCGCAAAGATAAGCGCAGTTTGGATATTTTGGGTAAAGTTATAGATTGATAACATTCTATAAAAAAGCCCGGATTGTATTTTACATCCGGACTTTGAAAATGAGGGGCTTTTACAAACTATCAATCCAGTCTTTAACCTGGTCTTTTGTTTTCCCGGTTTTTTTCTGCAGGCGACCGAGCAGTTCATCATCTTTTCCTTCCTCGTGTTTCATGTCGTCATCCGTAAGATCTGCATACGATTGTTTCATTTTACCTTTTAACTCATTCCATGAGCCTTTTAATTTTAATTTCCAGGATTCCATAATTTTTTAATTTTAATAGTTTAAGAAATTTGTTATGTATAATAGAATGTATAAAAATGCTGCCATTCTTGTTTTCATCGAAATACAATGCTGTGACGAATACGATATAAATAATGAATTAAATAGCCGAGTAATAATTTCTACAAGTTGGGCCTAAATTTCACCAATATTTATTTGCAACACAAAAC
>JBBRSI010000073.1:0-5277 GCA_038245585.1 Chitinophagales bacterium | reverse complement strand
GATATATAATTTCTTTTATCTTCTATATAGTTACCACTGTATTTATGGTTTTGAGGCAATGTATCAAGGGGATTAATAACCGCAATATTTTCCGGGTTTTCATTGCTGTCTTTCATCACCGTGATAAATGAATGTGTGGAAGCTGAATACGCCCAGCTAATGCGGCTAAATAAAGTGGTATTATCTTTTCCTTTTTTTTCCCGGCTGATGATAAAGGCCGGTTCTGATGTGATCAATACATTATGCGCATAATCATCCGGGTTATTTTTTTGCAATAAATCCTGGGAGGCTGCAAATTTTTTATCTTTATCAAAAACAAATACAACCAGGTCAATATTTTTACCATGTTTCATAGTTAGCAGGTAAAAATTATCAGTCTCAGATTCTTTTTTACCGATCGCATGAAAAGTAATTTTTTGAGACTTATCTTTTCCTTTATTAAAACTTTGAAAAACTGAATCCGGCACGATACCGGAAATTGCTGCATAGCTTATGGTTGCTGTATCTCCGGCGTTTTGCAAACTTGTATCTGCTATACGCATCGGTAATTTTAATGGCTGAAATGCTTTGCTGAATGCATCCATGGAAACCTGTGTATCTCCTGAAAGAGAAACTTCATCATTTTTACAGGAATAAAAAAAGAAAAGGGTACAAAACGTGGCCAGTAAAATGCGCATGATTTTATTTTAATAAAATAATAAATACAAATATGCAGGGAAAAATGATGTTCATTGCAAATATATTTGTAATCATTTGAATAAATCAGGAACTAATAAATAAACAAATCAATTGTTCAAATCATTTAGCTTATTTTTTTTACTCTCCCTTTTCTTTCCGTTACAGCCTGAAAATTCTTGTTCGGTGAATGTTTCCTGCAAAAAAGTTTTCAAAGAAAATGCAGCAGAGAAATATGTGATTTGCTCCTGGAATTTAAAGGATTTTGGGGATGCAAAGTCAACTGCAGCTTTAAATTATATAGCTCAAACAGTTTCCAATTGTGACATTTTAGCTATACAGGAAGTAGTAGCCGGGGATGGAGGCGTACAAACTGTAGCAAAGTTTGCGCAGCTGCTGAACAAGGGAAACACACACTGGGCTTATGTTGTAAGTCCGCCAACTTCCGGTAATTCCTATAAAACCGAGCGATATGCCTTTCTTTGGAAAACAGCGCGTGTTCAACTCAAAGTAAAGGCATGGTTAGAAAAAAAGTATAGTCTCGAAATAGATCGTGAACCTTATTTCGCCACTTTCTCATTTAATGGAAATGAGCATACACTTGTAAATTTTCATGCAATTACAAAAAGTATGCAACCAGAAAAGGAAATCAAATATTTTAAGTTTTTACCGGCGGAATACCCGGAAAAAAACTTGCTCTTCCTGGGCGATTTTAATTGCCCGGAAACACATACTGTTTTTAATCCTTTGAAAGCAATGGGATACAAAGCGGCATTAAAAGATCAGAAAACTACGTTGAAGAAAAATTGTGTGCAAAATGTATGTTTAGCTTCCGCATTTGATAATTTTTTTTATATGCCTGCTGCAATTCATGCAGATTCGGCCTGGGCATTTTATTTTTATCAACAATTGGGGTCAATGAGCGAAGCGTGGAAAATCTCTGATCACCTGCCTGTTTTTTTTCAGTTTCAATCAGATTAAATAGTCTTTTTAAAAAAGTAAAATCGGCATTTTTTTAGGAAATTTAAAAGAACTTCGCCGGGAGCAAATGAAAATTAGGTATGGAAAAACTTCTTTTAAAAGAACAGGAAAAATTTGCAGCAGTTTTCCAAAATGCTTCACTCGGAATTTTGCTCATTAATCAGGACGGAAATATCGAATTGGCCAATGATTTTTTATTGGCCATGTTTGAATATGAAAGAGAAGAAATTGTGGGTCATAAACTGGAGGTATTAATTCCGCCCAGGTTTCATTCCAGGCATGTTGCCGATCGGGATCAATATATTGCTCATCCGTCCACCAGGCCGATGGGTATTGGCCGAGATCTTTTTGGTATGAAAAAAGATGGTTTGGAAATTCCCCTGGAAATCAGTCTAAGTAATTATTCCAATGAGGATGGTATTTTTTCAATAGCTTTTATCAGTGATATAAGTGCACGTAAGGAAACAGAAATAAAATTATTGCAACAGCGGCTTGCACTGGCCGATTTGAATAGCAGGATGGAAGCGCAAAATGATGAACTGGAAAAAAATGTACATGAGCGTACATTAAAATTGCAAGACGCTTTGCGAAAACTGGAAATATCAAAAGATGAACTTTTTAAAGCATTGAATAAAGAAAAAGATTTGGGTGAATTAAAGAGCGCATTTGTATCAATGGCTTCGCATGAATTTCGTACACCACTCAGTACGATTCTTTCTTCTGCTTCGCTTTTATCAAAATATACATTGACAGAAGAACAGCCTAACCGGGATAAGCATGTGCAACGAATTAAATCTGCTGTCACGAATTTGAACAATATATTAAATGAATTTTTATCACTGGGAAAAATTGAAGATGGGAAGATCAGGGCCAATTTCACCACATTTAATATTCATGAAATCATTGTGCAGCAAGTGAATGAAATGAATGATATTTTGAAAAAAGGCCAGCAAATAAAATATACGCATACGGGGAAAAAAGTTATTCAACTGGATGAAGTATTATTAAAAAATATAATGATCAATCTTATTTCAAACGCTGTGAAGTTTTCTCCGGAAGGAAAAACAATTTCAATCAATACGGAAGTTTCCGTGAAAAAAATTATTTTCACCATTAATGATGAAGGCATGGGAATTTCCAAACAGGATCAGCAACATTTATTCGAGTTATTTTTTCGTGCTAAAAATGCGGCTAATATTCCCGGAACCGGCCTGGGGTTGCATATTGTAGCAAAATATGTAGAAATGATGAAAGGTCATTTGAAATTAAAAAGTGATCTTGAAAAAGGTACAGAAATCAAAATAACATTTAAGCAATGATAAAAATTCTGCTGGTGGAAGACAGCCCGGAGATCAGGGAAAACACGGCTGAGATATTGGAGCTCGCGGGATATGAAGTATTTACTGCATCCAACGGACGCATGGGATATGAAGTAGCTTTACAACAAAATCCCGGCCTGATCATTTGTGATATTATGATGCCTGTACTGGATGGTTATGGCCTATTGCACCTGCTTCATAAGAATGAACAATTAAAGAATACACCGTTTATATTCCTCACAGCAAAAACAGAACGAAGTGATTTTCGTAAAGGCATGGACATGGGCGCCGATGATTATATCACCAAACCATTTACGGATATAGAACTGATGAATGCTATTGAAAGCAGGTTGAAAAAAGAAGCAAAAATTTCTGAGCGCCTGCAGGCGACGCAAAAATTAGATGGATTTTTTGAAAGCATCCGTGGTGAAGAATCGTTGAAAGAACTTACGGATTCAAATATTATTCATCAATATAAAAAAAAGCAACGAGTTTATGCGGAAGGCCAGCAGCCACACAATTTATTTTATATCATTTCAGGAAAAGTAAGAATATATAAGATCAATGATTATGGTAAAGAACTCACGGTAGGTTTATTTGCAGCAGGCGATTTTTTTGGTTACCAGTCACTTTTGGAAAGTACGATGTACCAGGAATCTGCCGAAACGCTTGAAGAATCGGAAATTTCAAGCATTGGCCGTACGGATTTTGAAAAGCTTATTTATAAAAATAAGGATGTTGCACAAAAGTTTATACGTTTACTGGCACACCACGTTCATGAAAAAGAAGAACAGCTTATTGGTCTCGCTTATAATTCGTTGAGAAAAAGAGTGGCAGACGCATTGCTGACTTTATTGAATAAATATAAAGAAGCGGGAAATGAAAATTTTTCTATGCAAATTTCGAGAGAAGACCTTGCTCATATTGTTGGAACGACCACGGAATCCCTGATTCGTACATTGAGTGATTTTAAAAACGAAAATATCATTTCTGCAGGTCCGGGAAATATAAAAGTGCTGGATGAATATAAATTAAAAAATATGTTTAACTAATCACGCTGCGGATAACATTTTTTTATTGAATTCCAGTGCGAGGTTTAAACATTTTTTTTCCAGTTCATGCATTCTTTCCCGAAGCAGTCCATGCGCTGTAATTGCAGTGCTGCTTTCCTTTTCCAGGCCTGGGGTGCGCGAAAAATTCAATAAAGATTTTGAAAGATTTTCCATCATTTCATCAATATGTATGAATTCATTTTGAAAATGTTCCGCAGATGCTAAATCCATTACTTGTTCTGCATCATCTACCATTTCGCTTAGCCTGTATTTAAGCAGGGCATTTTCCTGCTTAAAAAATTCAAGGCTTCTTTGCCAGGACATAAACTCCTGTTGCAACTGATGGTATTTTGCCAATTTCATTACAGTATTGTTAAGCCTTTTTTTTTAAAAGAATCCAGGCTAAATAAGATTCAAAAATGCATGAATGTTTTTTAGAATTGCATGAGGGTAAACAGTCCCTTGCATGATTTAAATCAGTTTTAGGATTTTGGTAGAATAAGAAAACACTAAGTGCTGGTTTTATTCATTTTTGCAGTTATACGTATAATGCCGGCTGCTATAAGTATGGCACAATAAAATAAAAGAATATTTGCTGCAGGAATAGGTTCCATTTGAAAAACTTCCAGGCCCTGCACCATCAAAATAACTTCCTGCACAAGCACACCGGTAATAAAAAGAATCGCTCCTGCTACAGATACATGGCGTTGCCGGGTACATAAATATTCATTGATATAGCCAATGATAAAAAATGAAATGATGCATAAGAAAGACAAATGTAAATACCCAATTACAATTGGCCTGAAAGCAAATGCAAAGTGACTTAAGTATGGTATGATGGAAAGCATTTGCAGGATCACTTTAAGAATGAATGCGATAGTAGCAAGTATCCAGAATGTACGCGTGGTTTTGGTGAAAGAATGGGGAATAAATTTTTTGATAGCAGGTATTAATTTTAAAAAGTAAAATAATACTAATAATTGTAAGATGCCAGATATATCTGCAATGTAGCGTAAGTAATCAGGTAATTTGAGCCATAGAATAGACAATAAAAAAGAGGGCGCTACCGTAATCGCCATAATGAGAAATAATTTTTTATTGATCGCCACTTCCTGCACAAGGCCGGTACGGAATAAATGGTAAAATAACAGGCCAAAACATACAAATAAAAACCAGCCATTATATTGAAAATGAAGGAAAAAATAAATAGCTGCGAAATAATATTCCTGGTTTGTATTATGGGTTGCCAT
>JBBRSI010000072.1:0-5290 GCA_038245585.1 Chitinophagales bacterium | reverse complement strand
TTATATAGGTCATTACTGCATTCTATACGGAATTGCTTCTTATTAATGTTATTACTATAAACACTTGAAGGTGTTGCTATTAAGCAATTGTCCTCAAATGTATATTTTAAATGTTCATCTTTGGGTGGTGGATAATAAACCCATTGATTTAATCTATCAGGTGGAAAAACCACGTCTTGTGCGCCCATAAAACCAATCATAGCGGGCATGTTTTGTGTTCTATTCTGCGACAAATAATTATACTCTCCTCCTCCACTTGAATCTTTTGGAATGGGAAGCCCACCCCACATATTAATAACAATTTTTATCCTGCTATGAATTTCTAAACTAGGTGGACCTTTATAAAAATCTGCATCTAATGGACCTACTACAGATAAGAATGGGAGTTCACCGGCAGGTACTGGAAATACTTCGTCAATCATTGATTGTGTAGTATAATATCCTAAGCTATTTGCAAGAGTAGCTCCGGCACTTTGGCCTGCCACAATGATATTTGATAAATCAAATTTATAAGGTAATGGATTACCAATATCCTGTTGCGCAAAAATTGCGCTTCGAACAGCGCCACGTGCATCCTGGCTAGCCTTATAAAAAGCTAACATTTGCTGGTCTGAAGTATATTTTCCACCATCATTTTTATCTTTTATTCTACCCCTTCTATATTCTACCAATATTACAACAAATCCTTTCCTGGCAAACATTCTGCATAAATCATCTTCATAATATGGAGCACTACAATCTGAAAACCCGCCTGCATGGAAAAGAAAGATTGCATGTAAAGGACAGGCATCATAATTATGCTTTGGATAATAAACAATGTAAAATAATGAAGAATCAAGTTGTGTACAATTTTCATAGCCACACCTTTGAATTAAATCATCAACTGTTGTATCATTATCGTATGTGTAATCATCTAAAAGTTCTTCAATTTGATCTTCCCTATATGCTTTATCATAGTAGTCTGTAATAGGTGTTGTAAGATTATTTTTCCCATAATACACCTTGTCCGTTTTCACAATATCTACGGCATTATAAATAAATCCGCGCAGATCCCATGCACAATTTGCAACAGTACTGTCGCAGGGTTCACCTGTCAATTTTATAATATTATTTTTTTGAATTGAAGTAAATTCTTCCGGCTTTGATATATACATACCCGGAATAGTAAAATTTACTCCCCCCCCCCCGGAAGAGTCAGGCAGAATTGCTATTTCGTTAATTGGCGTAGCAATATTTTTTATCGCTTTTGCATTTCCTGGTGGGTCTTTGGTTTGTAAAGCCAGCAAAACAGGAATGCTAAACATTGCAAAGAGTAAGGTTTTTTTCATAAATAAATTTTTTAAAAAATTTCTGAATGGTTAAATATACTCTAATTTTTTAATTCTAATAAATTTTTGTGTGAAATTTTTTTTAGAGGTTTTGAATTGAATGATTTTTTTGCAACTCATGTAATTAAAAAAAATGAAGCAGAAAATATAATTTATTCCCGGTTCAACGCTGATATCCAAACTATTCACTGACTTTTTACTTTTTTCAAAAACACAAGATATGTGGGGAAATGATCACTAAAACCACCGCGGTAATTATTTCCATCCCAGGTGCGCATGGGATAACCTGTATATCTGCCGCGGTTTTCGATCATATAATCTTTATTAAAAATAAATTGCTTTGAATAAAAAAATCCTTGCTGTTCATGATCCAGCCAGGGATAATTAATTAGCACCTGGTCAAACAATCCCCAGCTATCCTGGTATGCCAAAGTACCAATCCCTTTTTTATATAATTCCATCCAGGGATTAAATAAATCACCGGTCTTCATATCTGAAATTTTGCCTTTGGCACCCAATACTTTTACGAGACTTGGACTAATGGGATCATCATTTAAATCGCCCATCATAATTATTTTCGCACCAGGATCAAGTCGCTGAATAGAGTCGATCATTTTTTTATTGACCATTGCTGCGGCAGCACGGGCAGGCGCACTGCGCTCCTCACCACCAAGCCTGCTCGGCCAGTGATTTACAAATACATAAATTGTTTCGCCACACAATTTTCCTTTTACCCATAAAACATCTCTTGTATAATAAGAAGATTTTGTACCTGTGGGAATACGCACAAAAAGTTTCTTACTTTCTTCCACTTTAAAATAATCCGGGTTGTATAATAATGCCACATCAATTCCGCGCAAATCACGCGAATCGTAATGTACAAATTGGTAATGTCTTCCTGCAATTTGCGGATCCCGAATAAGGTCATTCAAAACCGTATCATTTTCTATTTCGGCAACGCCCAAAATTGCAGGACCATCTTTAGAATATGCTGTTCCCATTTGTGAAATCACACGCGCCAAATGATTGACTTTATTCCAATAAATTTCACTGTTATAATTCCGTGCGCCACCCGGAAGAAAATCATTGTCATCCACAATTGGATTATCAATGGTATCATAAAAATTTTCCAAATTATAAAATCCGATTACTGCAACCTGGTATACATTTTTTTGCGCCAACAAATAATTTTGCTGAAGAAAAAAAACAGCTAAAAGGAAAAACAATTTTTTATGCATAGCATGACATGAAGTTGCATAATATACAAAAAAGGTTTTGAATAAAGTAGTACAATAAAAAATTATTTACGGATATATTGTAAGTGCTTTTAAAAATGTTTAATATGCGCTATTTTATTTTACTCATCACTTTATTATTCTCCAATTATCTTTTTTCCCAGGAAAAAAATAATGATACTTCCCTGATTACAAAAAAAGATTCCGCCTATAATGAAAGTATAAAAGACTTGTCACAGGATCGGATACCATTGGTATCATCGGACGATGGCGAATTAAGTGACGCAGGCAACCAGGATATTTCTTCATTGCTCACAGCAGGGCGCGATCCATTTTTAAATGCAGCTTCTTTTAATTTCAGCGTGGCGCGTTATAAATTGCGTGGCTATGACGGCGATTTATCCGGCACTTATATGAATGGCATTCCCATGCAAAACCTGGACAATGGTTCTGCGCCTTATAATCTTTGGAGCGGACTGAATGATGTGCTGCGAAATAGAGAAGTTTCTTATGGTGTCCGCTATTTATCTTTTGGTTATGGCAATGTCGGTACAGTTACAAATATGGATACGCGTGCATTTAAACAGCGTGTTCAAACCACTTTCAGTTATGCCCTTTCCAACCGCAGTTATTTGCATCGCTGGATGTTGACACATAGTACGGGTATGAGTAAAAAAGGCTGGGCATTTTCTTTTTCCGGCAGCAGGCGCTGGTCGGATGAAGGCTATGTTCCCGGTACTTATTATAATGGCTGGAGTGCCTATATGGGAATTGATAAAAAATTCAATTCAAAACAAATTCTTTCATTGGTCGCTTTTTATGCACCCGTTGAAAATGGCCGCCAGGGCGCAGCCACAGCGGAAATGCAAACGCTTGCGGACTCTCATTATTATAATCCATATTGGGGTTTTCAAAATGGTAAAAAAAGAAATGCAAGTGTTGGTAAAACAAAAATGCCGTTGATCATTGTATCAGATGAATTTAAAATAAATGAAAACACAACACTTATTACTGCCGCGGGATATACTTTCGGAAAGCGTTCAATTTCAGGTATAGACTGGTTCAACGCATCCGATCCAAGACCAGACTATTATAAGTATTTACCTTCTTATCAGCAGGATAGTTTTCAGCGGGATATTGTAGCACAAAATTTTTATGCAAATGAATCACTGCGCCAAATAAACTGGCAAAGATTATATGATGTAAACCGTTCCAACTTTCAAACGGTTTATGATATTAATGGAATTCCCGGGAATAGCATTACGGGCAATCGTTCTTTATACATTTTACAGGACAGGATGATGCATACCAGTAAATATAATTTCAGTACCACGCTCAATACAAGAATGAACAATCATTCATTTCTCACAACAGGATTTAATTTTCAGTGGCAAAAAAATCACTACTACCAGCAACTCGAAGATTTATTGGGCGGCGATTTTTATATAGACCTGAACCAGTTTGCGCAACAGGATTTCCCCAACGATCCGAATGCCATACAAAATGATTTAAACCGCCCCAATAGAATTATTAAAGAAGGTGATAAATATGGTTATGATTATGCGATCACGCTCAAAAAAGTTTCTGCATTTGCTGAATATTTATATAAAACAAGGCACTTTGATTTTATGGCAGGCGCAGAATTTTCGCAAACAAGTTTTTTCAGGACAGGCTATGTGCAAAATGGCTTATTTCCAAATAATTCTTTTGGAAATTCAACTGTTAACCTGTTCAATAATTTTTCTACCAAAGCAGGCATAACATATAAATTAAATGGCCGGAATTATTTTTATTTAAATGGTGCTTACCTCACACGCGCACCTTATTTTGATAATGCATATATATCACCGCGCAGCCGGGATATTTTACAGGATAGTTTACAAAGTGAGCTCATTCAAACTGCTGAATTTGGTTATGTATTGAATGCACCTTCGCTGAAAGTCAGGCTGGGCGCATATTATACAAGTATTCATCATGGTTTCAATGTGCTTACATTCTATGACGATGATTACAGCAATTTTGTAAACTATGCAATCCGGGATATTGACCGCGAATACATGGGAATTGAATTTGGCCTGGATGCAAAATTAATACGTAATGTATCGCTCACTGGCGCAGCATCATTGGGAAAGTATTATTATACATCGCGGCAAAACGCCACAATCATTTTAGATAATAGTGCAACTGTTTTGTCTAATGAAATAGTGTATAGTGAAAACTACCGTATTTCAGGAACGCCGCAACAGGCCTATAGTGCAGGCATCAGTTACCGTTCGCCAAAATTTTGGTTTGTGAGTTTTACAGCAAATTATTTTGATGAAATATGGCTGGATTTTAATCCCATCCGAAGAACGTATAATGCAATCGAAGGTGTTGACCCAAAATCTGAATTGTGGAATGAAATTCTAGCGCAACAAAAACTGAAGGCGCAGTATACACTTGATTTTTTTGGCGGTTATTCTTTTCGTTTACGCAAATCCATTAATCACGCGAAACCAACATACATCGCATTCTTGTTAGGGATCAGTAACCTGCTGAATAACCAGGATTTTAAAACCGGTGGTTATGAACAATTGCGTTTTGATTTTGCGGGACATGATGTAGATAAGTTTCCGGCGAAATTTTATTATGCTTACGGTATCAATTATTTTATGAGTGTTTCACTTCGTTTTTAGAAAAAATAAAAACTGGTTTATGAAAATTAAAAACTCCACCAACATGTTTTAT
>JBBRSI010000071.1:0-5455 GCA_038245585.1 Chitinophagales bacterium | reverse complement strand
GAAAAAAATGTAGTTGTAAAAAATCAATCACAAATAATAGATTTCAATTTATCGCCATTATCAAATGATTTAACCAACGTGATCATTTCTACAAATGAAGAAGACCCGGCTTATGAAATCATCCGGCATGCAATTGCCAAAAGAAAAGATTATCAAAATCCGCTGGATTCTTTTACTGTTGAAGCCTACATCAAAACCTGGATGAAAAGCAGGAAATTGCCCACGAGTTTCTTCGGACAAAAAATGGATGATAATACACGCAGGGAAATGGGTGTTGATTCCATGGGAAAAGGCATGATCTATTTGTCGGAATCCGTTACCCGTATTGCGTTTCGGAAACCCAATGATCAAAAACTCGAAGTCATTTCCGGCAGGGAAAGTGGCTCCAATGGATATGGTTTTAATTTTCCTGTATTCATTAATTTTTATGACAACAATGTAAATGTATTGACCGACCAGTTCGCGCCTCGTGGCTATGTTTCGCCCATTGCAGATAATGCATTGAGCTTTTATAAATATCATTACCTCGGTTCATTTTTTGAAGATGGAAAAGAAATTCATGAAATAGCCGTAAAACCAAAACGCGAATATGAACCACTATTTTCCGGAACAATTTATATCACGGAAGGTGACTGGCGCATTCATAGTTTGGATCTTTTATTGACAAAATCATCTCAATTGGAAATACTTGATACGCTTTCTATCAGGCAACTACAAGCGCCTATCAATGAAAATATTTGGCGCACAAAAAACCAGGCAGTTTATTTTACCCTGAATATTTTTGGCGCAGATATTACAGGAAATTTTATTAATCAATATAATAATTATGATTTGCATCCGCAGTTTGCTAAAAATTATTTTAATAATGTGATCGTAAAATATGATACGGCTGTAAATAAAAAATCTGCAGCATACTGGGATTCCATTCGACCCATTCCTTTGCAACCTGAAGAAGTAAAAAATTATCAAACCAAAGACAGTGCTTTTAAATCGGAAAAAGATTCTATGTTTTCCAAACGCCGGATTGATTCGTTGAGAAAAGCGCAGGGTAATATTTCTGTAAAAAATATTTTCTGGAATGGTTTTACACGCTCCAATTTTGACCCTGCGAAATTAACGACTTTTCAGTGGAAAGCATTGCTCCCACAGGTGTCTTACAATACAGTGGAGGGTTTTGTAAGCAATGTTTCATTTACCATCAAAAGGCAATTTCCCCATTCTCAATGGAGCTTTTCACCTGTCGCGCGCTATGGATTTCACAATACGCATTTCAATACATGGGCTTCTTTGAAATGGGATAGACGTGCGTCCGGAAATGAAGAAATACCCGGAATGAATGTGTCAAAAAGTACCCTTGTTTTTAGTGGGGGAAAAAGAGTAAGCCAGCTTTACCAGGATTGCCCGATAACGCCTTTGAATAGTTTGATTGCAACCCTGTTTTTTAACCGCAATTATATAAAAATTGATGAAAATTATTTTGGGGGAATCAATTACCATAAAAAAACAGAAAATGGTTTTGAGTTTTCACTCAATCTTTTATATGAAGACCGTTTGCCTTTGGAGAATACAACTGATTTTGCGATCATCAATTATACAATTCAAAAATTTACGCCCAATTATCCCATTGAAAAAATCTCGCAAAATTTTCCAAGGCACCAGGCATTTGTTGCAGGTATAGAAATGTCTTATCAACCCGGCCAAAAATATATTCAGTTCCCGAATTATAAATTTTCATTGGGATCAAATGCGCCTGTTTTACAGTTCAATTATGACAAAGGCATTCCAAATATTTTTGGCAGTGATGAAGATTTTGATAAATGGAATTTTGCAATTCATGATAAATTTAATTTTCACCTGGCCGGT
This sequence comes from Chitinophagales bacterium, assembly GCA_038245585.1. Taxonomy (GTDB): domain Bacteria; phylum Bacteroidota; class Bacteroidia; order Chitinophagales; family Chitinophagaceae; genus JAFDXJ01. The sequence goes on along the minus strand of JBBRSI010000071.1, from coordinate 3,592 downwards.
GAAATGATTGCCCGTATTGATGTTGGCGGATTTTTAAATGATAAATTAGTTTACATCCAGGATTACAAACATTTCAATGGACATAAAAACATTTTTGTAAAAGATTATGAAAATACTTTTTTAAATGCATTGTATTATGCCAATAGTACGACCGCACCTTTTTATACAGCGGTATACATACAACATCATTTTAATGGTGCATTGACGAATAAAATTCCTTTGTTTAAAAAACTAAACTGGAATCTTGTAGCAGGTGCAAATGGTTTCTATGCGAATGCAGATAATCATTATTATGAAGTGTTTGGAGGCATAGAAAATATTTTTAAAGTCCTTCGTGTAGATTTAGGAAAATCGTATGGCAATGGTGTAACAAGCTCCATCTTTTACCGGGTTGGGTTCAGTGGTTTGATCGGAAGTAAAATAAGTTTTAAAAAATAATTTATCCTGCCCAGCCTTCTCTGTCAAGGCTTCGGTATTGAATAGCTTCAGCAAGATGTTCTACTTTAATATCAACAGAACCTGCAAGGTCTGCTATTGTGCGACTCACTTTTAAAATACGGTCGTAAGCACGGGCGGATAAATTTAATCGTTCCATCGCACGTTTTAGTAAAGCTTCGCCAGCGGTGCCAATTACGCAAATTTCACGCAGTTGTTTACTGCTCATTTGAGCATTCGCATAAAGCCCCGGCGTTTCTTTATATCGCTCCGTTTGTATGTCCCTCGCTTTGATAACGCGATCACGAATACTAGCAGAATTTTCTCCCTGCGATAATGTATTACTCAGTTCACTGAAAGCTACTGGTGTCACTTCTACATGTAAATCAATTCGATCGAGTAATGGGCCGGAAATTTTATTTAAATATTTTTGTACAGCACCCGGCGGGCAGGTACATTCTTTGGTGGGATGGTTGTAATACCCGCATGGACAGGGATTCATAGATGCGATCAACATAAAATTTGCCGGGAATTCCAGAGCCATTTTCGCGCGCGAAATAGTTACTTTTCTTTCTTCCATTGGCTGACGCATGACTTCTAAAACGGTACGTTTAAATTCAGGCAATTCATCTAAAAATAAAACGCCATTATGTGCCAAAGAAATTTCACCTGGTTGTGGCATGCCACCACCACCAACGAGTGCTGCATCACTCACTGTATGATGCGGCGAACGAAATGGCCGTTTACTGACCAATGATGTATTCTCCGGCATCTTGCCTGCAACGCTGTGTATCTTCGTAGTTTCAAGCGCTTCCAATAAACTGAGTGGTGGTAAAATGGTGGGCAATCTTTTTGCCAGCATCGTTTTACCCGCGCCGGGCGGGCCAATAAGAATTGCATTATGTCCGCCTGCTGCTGCAATTTCCAATGCACGTTTTATATTTTCCTGGCCTTTGACATCATTAAAATCAACATCGAATTCCATTTGTGCATCAAAAAATTCTTCGCGTGTATTTACAATAATTGGTTGCAATGAATTTTCATCTTTAAAAAAATCAATCACTTCTTTCAAATGATTTACAGCAAATACTTTCAACTGATTCACCATACCTGCTTCGCGTGCATTTTCTTTTGGAACGATCAAACCTTTGAAACCTTCTTTGCGTGCTTGGATGGCGATAGGCAAAGCGCCTTTAATTGGTTTTACAGAACCATCTAAACTCAGTTCTCCCATAATTACGTAATCAACTAATTTTTCCGGGTTTTCCAATTGTTCACTAGCGCCCAAAACGCCCATTGCAATAGGTAAATCAAAAGCAGTTCCTGATTTTCGAATATCTGCCGGCGCCAAATTGACCACGAGTTTGGTGCGGGGCATATGTAAATTATTCGTTTTGATAGCGCTTTCTATGCGTGGTAAACTTTCTTTAATGGCGCTATCCGGTAGTCCAACTATAAAATAATTTTGCCCGTTGCTCACATTCACTTCGATCGTGATGGTGATTGCCTCTACGCCATAAACCGCGCTGCCAAAGGTTTTTACGAGCATGCCCTGAAAAAATTAAGTGGGTTATAAAATTATTTTTAGCCAATTTGTATAAACAGTGTTTAAAATACATCTTTTTCGGGGATTCTCATAGAAAAAATCTACAATCAAAAGTGCTTTCTAAATAATTTTCCCTACTTAATTAATATCTTCACACTGCATTTATCCATTTATTTTCCATTTAAAATAAAAGAAGGATAAGGAACAATATTTTTTTAGACTTTTGCAATTGCCACTTTTTAACCAAACCAATTTTAACATGCAGCAAAATTTAATCAAAAAGATTTTTACGATTTCATTTCTTTCTATTCTATGCAGCTTCAGCATACAAAAAACAGAAGCACAAAATTATTTATATAGTGGTTTTGAAAATGCACCTGTTCCTGCGCCACCACCCGATTGGAAAGTAGAAAATACCGGCCATTCAAACTGGCAAAGCCTGAAAAATACGAGCCAGGGCGGCAATGCATACGCTGGCCTCAAATGCATGTATCTCGCCAATAGTTTTTATGGAGATCAAAGTGATGCATGGCTCATCACTCCTGCATTCCATGTAGAAGCCGGAAAAAAATACAGCATTTCATTTTTTTATAAAAACCAGTTATTTGGTCCCAACAAACTGGAAGTAACAGTTGGAAATGATGCCACGGCTGCATCACAAACAGAAGTGATCTGGAAAAATACTTTTTCTACACCTTATTATTCAGAAGCTCAAGTCAATTATAAAGCCACAGAAACAGGTACTAAATATTTTGCTATTCATTGTACAAGCCCAAAAACATACACGTACATTTATATAGATAATTTCCTGGCAAGGGAAGTAAGTACTTTCGAATCACCGGATGTACAAATCAGCGGGGTAACTACCACAACAGCAAATGCAGATTGGAAAAAAATTGGTGTTGCAACTGAATATCTGTATGGTTTTAATACAGAAATGAAGCCGCCGGAAAATCCATTAACGACCACTACTACAGATGTTTTATTGACTGGCCTGCAGCCTGCCACACATTATTATTTTTATGTAAAAACTGTTGATAAGAAAGGCAATTATTCAAGCTGGGCAATTAAAGAATTTTCTTCCGCCTATGATACCACTAATATTGAAACGCTGGAATGTGGGGTAAAAATATTTAACCAGTTTAAAGCAACAAGTGGATTGTATTTAAATGAAATCTGCAACACGGTTTATTTTGGTAAAGAATTTTTTCACAAATTCACCGCCCCTGAAAACGGTTATTATAATTTCAATGTTATTGCAGTAAACACTGGTCAGAATATGGAATTCGCCTATAAAGATGCAGCACTCGGTGCGGGTCCTGATGACTGGAATTGCATTGGAAATGATTATGGTGATTTTGGCGGCAAAGCTAGTTTTGGACCATTGGTAGCAGGTAAGGAATATTTGATTTTAGAAAAACCGCTGGCCTCTCCGGGGTATCCAAGTTCTTATATGTTCCAGGTGGAATGCTATAATCCGCCACCTGTAAATGATCAATGTGACCAGGCAATAGAAATGCATCCTTTAGCATATAATGATACCTGCCGTGGAATTCAAATGACAACAATTGGTGCAACAAAAAGTGATTTGAAAGAAAATTATAATGTATG
>JBBRSI010000070.1:0-5797 GCA_038245585.1 Chitinophagales bacterium | reverse complement strand
CCATTACATTAAGTAATGGCAATAATATCAATTTTACTTTCCGTGTAGGTGTGAGTGATTTAATGGAAGACATTAAATTGATCGGTGGTTATCGTTTTGGTACTTCATTATCTGATAAAGATGCGTTTCTATCTTTCCAGAATTACCGCAAAATGATTGATTGGGGTGTTACCTATTATCGCAGTACAACGACCGATTATTTTGGTTTTTTCAAGGGTCCTAAAGGTGCTTATGACAACAGGTTATTGACAAGCATTTACCAATTCAATATTGCATATCCTTTGAATGAAGTGAAGAGTTTACGCGCCTCTGTAGGATACAGAACTGATCGTGGTGTAGTGAGGCCATTTGTTACTTTAGTTGATCCAAATACGGGGCAGACCGTTTCATTCCCTGATCCTACAGCTTTTGGTATTCCGGATTCCACTTCTGCTACTTTGCTCACACATTTGGAATATGTACATGACAACAGCATTAATCCAACTATGAATATCTGGAATGGTTTGCGGTTTAAAATTTATGGTGATTTCAATATGCCAATGGGCAAAAGTGCGATCAAGGGAAAAACGACTGTGAATCTTGGTTTTGATGCACGGTATTATTATAAAATATACCGCAACTTTATCTGGGCTACAAGAGCCGCAGGTGATTTTTCTTTCGGTGAAGCAAAATTATTGTATTACCTCGGCGGCGCTGATGGATGGATTAGTCCTAAATTCAATGATGCAAACAGGCCGGCACCAGATCAGAATTATGCATTTCAATCACTCGCGCTGAATATGCGGGGCTATATTCAAAATGTGGCTAATGGAAATAACGCTGTGGTCATCAACAGTGAATTAAGATTGCCCGTTTTTACAACTTTATTTAATAAACCAGTTAACAACGCATTTCTGCGAACTTTCCAGTTGATACAATTTATTGATTTGGGTACAGCGTGGAATGGTAGCTTTAGCGCTTTTAAAAGGCCGACTTATGTGTACCCGCCTGCTGATCCAAATAATCCTGTAAGCATACGCCAGAAAGCCGGTGGTATCGGGCCTTTCGCTGGTGGATATGGTTTTGGTGCAAGAGGAAGTTTGCTGGGTTATTTTTTAAAGCTGGATGCAGGTTGGCCCATGAGTGGATTTTTCCAGGGGAAACCTATTTGGTATTTTGGGCTTGGACTTGATTTTTAATAAATCCCTGAATGGATGTAAATCCAGATTTTTGGTAAAAAAATAATGGCTGCAATGATCGCGGAAATAATGCTGCAAATTAATACTGCGGCTGCGGAAACATCTTTGATGTATTGAATTTTTTTATTAAATTCGGGTTGTATCAAATCGCAGACTTTTTCTAAAGCACTGTTGAACATTTCCGCACCAAAAACAATAGCAATACAAAATAGTATGCTGATCCATTCCAGGGTATTGCATGTACAATAAAATGCAAGGCCAATTACTATAAAAGTGCAGACCAATTCAATCTGTCCGTTTCTTTCGGTTTTGAAAAAGTGATACATACCATTGAAAGCATTTTTGAACGCAGCAATGAATGTACGATTTTCTTTTAGGGACATGAAGGTTTTTTAAAAAACTTAAAGAGAGATTTTCTAAAAATAAAATATTTTTGAAACAAAATTTAAAGAAAGTTGAAATTGAAGCAATTCATCTAAAAAGTAAAAGCCGTTCTTTACATTATCTTCATAAAATAACTTCTACTCAAACAATACTTTTACATGTGGTATAATATAGGAAAATTTTTGTTGAAATTTCGATTGCCCATTTTGATCGCACTGGTTTTGTTTACAGCTTTTATGACATACAAAGCTTCGCAGGCAAAGATCAGTTATGAATTTTCAAAAGCGATACCAGTTACCAATTCGAAATATATTGACTATGAAAATTTCAAAAAGAAATTTGGTGATGATGGTGCTACATTGGTTTTGGGCGTGCAGTCCGATTCTTTTTTTACCTCAAAAAATTTCAATGCTTTATTACAATTAAAAAATGATATCGAAGCGATACCCGGTGTATTGAATTTTTTGAGTATTGAAAATGCACCGGGATTGAAAAAGGATGATTCATTGAAAAGATTCATTGCAACGAAAATATTTCACCCGCCTTTCACGGGTGCTTCGCTGGATAGCAGCAGGAAAGATTTTGAAAACCTGCCTTTTTATAATGGTGTTTTATATAATGCAGATACACACGCTTATCTTATGGCTGTGTCTATAAATAAAGATTCAGCCAATAGTGGCGCACGGGTAATGCTGATGCAAAAGGTAGAAAATGCGGTTCATGCTTTTGAAAAGAATACTGCGCTGAAAGTTTATATCAGTGGGCTGCCTTATATCCGTACAAAAGTTTCAGAGAAATTGAATAAGGAAATGCGCCTTTTCATTATTGGTTCGCTGTTATTTTCTGCGATTACATTATTGCTGTTTTTTCGCTCATTATATGCCATGCTGATAAGTCTCGTTGTAGTGGGGATTGGCGTTATCTGTAGCTTTGCCACAATGGTTTTGCTGGGGTATGAAATTACCGCCTTAGGGGTTCTTATACCACCATTGATTGTAGTGATCGGCATACCAAACTGCATTTATTTTTTAAATAAATACCATACAGCTTACGAAGAAACGAACTCCAAAAATGCAGCGATCGTACAAATGACCGGGCGCATGGGCATTGTTACACTTTTCTGCAACATCACAGCAGCCATAGGTTTCGGCGTTTTTGCATTAACACAAAGTAGTTTACTGAAAGAATTTGGTATTGTTTCTGGTATTAATATTCTCCTCTTATTTTTTATTTCTCTTTTCTTATTACCTCCTGCATTAAGTTATTTGCCTTCTCCAAAGTCCAGGCATTTCCGGTATTTGAATTCAAAAAAATTAAATGCAGTCCTGGAGAAAATAACTGCTATTGTTTTTACAAAAAAAACATGGGTGTATACAATTTCATTGGCAGCTATCATTTTTTCCATAACAGGAATGATGCGTTTAAATACAGAAGGATTCATCGTGGACGATCTTCCAAAGACGGGCAGCATTTATACAAACCTAAAATGGTTTGAACAACAATTCAAAGGCATCATGCCATTGGAAATTGAAGTGGATACAAAAAAGAAAAATGGCTTGCTGAAAAATACTTCGACCATGGAAAAAATAAATGAGTTCAGCAATTTTATTGCATCCGGCAATCAAACTGCTAAGCCAATCTCATTTATCACTGCATTGAAATTTGCAAAGCAGGCCTATTACGATGGCGATAGTATTGATTATAATTTGCCTACAGAATTCGACATGCCTTTTTTAGCACAATACCTTAAGAAAAATGATGAAGCAGATGGCCCGAATAAAAATCTATTAAAAGTAATGAACAGTTATATTGACAGTACAAAAGAAACGGCACGGATCACAGTCAATATGAAGGACATGGGTAGCAAAAAATTGCCTGTTTTATTGAAACAATATGATTCTGTTGCGAATACAATATTTGATACATCCCGCTATAAAATTACCTATACCGGTGCGACAGTTACTTTTTTAGAAGGCACAAGATATATCGTCGATGGTTTAAAGAGCAGCATCCTGTGGGCGCTTGGAATTATAGCACTTTGCATGTTGTTGCTCTTCCGCTCTTTCCGCATTTTGTTTTGTTCATTGATCCCAAACATAATTCCACTTATGTTTACAGCAGGTATTATGGGCTGGACGGGCATTGCGCTGAAACCTTCTACAGTGCTTATTTTCAGCATTGCACTCGGTATTGCAATAGATGTTACGATTCGGTTTTTAGTAAACTATAAACAGGAACTTCCTGAATATGAAAACAACATGGAAATTACATTACGCAAAACTATTCAAAACACCGGTATCAGTATTTTATATACTTCCATGGTGCTGATAGCTGGATTTATTATTTTTTGTTTCAGTGATTTTAATGGTACAAAAGCATTGGGCTGGCTTACTTCAATTACTTTAGTGATCGCAACAATTGCGAACCTGGTACTATTACCAATTTTAATCCTGGAACTATCTTCAAAAAAGAAAAAGTAATAAGTCTATTTTAAAGAAAGTCGCTTTGCTTTTATTTTAAAACTTCCTGTAATTTTTGTTGCAATGCGGGGCCCCTTAAATTCGTGGCAATTATAATTCCATTTGGATCAATGAGTACATTAAACGGTATGCCTTCAAACTGGTAAGCAGCTACCGCTTCACTTTGCCATTGCTTCAGGTCACTCATTTGATTCCAGTTGAGTCCATCTTTTTGTACGGCATCGAGCCAGGAAGTTTTATCAGTATCAAGGGAAACACCCAGTATGGTGAAATTTTTATTTTTAAATTCATTAAAAGCGGCTACCACATTTGGATTTTCCTGGCGGCAGGGCCCACACCAGCTTGCCCAAAAATCAACGAGTACAAATTTACCTTTAAAGTCGTGAATGCTCATTGGTTTACCATTAATATCGGGCATAGTAAGATCAGGAGCAGGTTTGTTAACTAAAGAATTACCTGCGCTCATTGCCTGGGATGCAGCACTATTTTTTGTAAGATTCGCTTTAAATGCCAATAGGCCTGTATGGTTTTGAAATTTTGATAAGGCATTTGTTACGAGTGAATCCAGCATATCTTCCTGCATAGTAGCGCGTGCCATATATAATGCATAATATGCTGCTGCGGGATTATCAGCTTTCGAAATAAAGTTTTTAGTATTATTATTCATCGCAGTCATTTCTACCATGCCCCGATTTTTCATAAACTGAACAAGTGAATCATTCCCGGGTTGCGCACTCAAAGAATCAACCTGGTAATAAATTCCTGAAAGAATGGAATCTTTCGCGCGGTACGCATTGATAAATGTATAGAGATCTTTGGTTGCTTCACTGCCACCAATCTCCGGCAACCTGAAACCATCCAGGTTAATATTCAAAGTGATTACATTTCCATCATTGATAAATATACCTGCCGGAATATGATTGAGTGTTACAAGAAAAAGGCCCTGCTCTGCAGCACTTCCTTTCATAGAATAAGCGCCCGATTTTTCCAGGATAGCAGAATCTAATATGGCCGGCTCTTTGGTATCATAAGAAACTTTTTCGAGGTAAACGGAATCCGAAGGTGAACCAATAATATGGCCGCTAATAGTGAAATTTCCGGAATCGGAATTTTTGCATGAAAATGCAATAATGGCCAATATAAAAATCTTGCAAACATTTTTCATAACCTTTTCTTTTATCTTGTTTTAAACTTTTTCTTTTAATTTTTCTTCGAGTATTTTTATTGCTATAGCAGGATCTGCTTTTCCCTTGCTTAATTTTTTTACCTCACCCATCATCAAACCAATCAAACCTTTTTTTCCCTTCTGGTACTGCTTTACTTTTTCAGGCATAGTTTCCAAAACTATAGATATCCAGGTTTCCAGTTCATCTGTATCATTTACCTGCAGCCATCCCTGCGTGGTGGCGGCTTCCAGCGTGTCAATATTTTTATGCTCCATCAAAAAGGGTAATAATTTTGCAGCGGCAGTTGAAAAATTCATTTTATGATCATCCACGAGTAAAATAATTTCTGCAAGTTTTTTTGCAGCCAATGTATTCATGGGGGAAATTATTTTTTGATCATTCAAATATTGCATCAGTGGCCCGGTAATCCAATTAGCAATCGCTTTGTAATTGGTTGAATATTTCGCTGCCTCTTCAAAATATAATGCAATTTGTTTTTCAGCACAGAGCCGTTCTGCATCAATGCCGGACAACTTGTATTCGGTACTATACTTTTTTATTTTTGCCAACGGCAATTCAGGCATTGATT
>JBBRSI010000069.1:0-6272 GCA_038245585.1 Chitinophagales bacterium | reverse complement strand
GTAATCAATAGGCCCATGATCGCCCTGTAGAAGTATTGGCCCTGGAGTTCCTTCATCACTATTAATGGCCCCTCCGGTAATGCCAGGTATTTCCTGGTTACAAATAATTTTTGTCCCATTAGCCACTACTGTTACCATTCTACCAACAAGGGTTATATCAAATGATTGCCACTCTCCGGGAGCTTTGGCAACCATTTCACTTGGAGATAAAAATCCATAAACACCACCCAATAAAATATCGGATGGCTCCATTCCTTTGCTGTCAATAACCTGTACTTCATATCTTCCACGCAAATACACGCCGCTGTTGCTTTCTTTGGGATAACGAAATTCAATATGTAATTTAAAATCTTTAAATGTTTGATTGGTTAAAAGGTTAGAACCAGAATGAGGGCTACGTAAAATTCCTGATTCTACTTTCCATTGGTTTTGCCCTTGAACATGCCATTGATCCATGTTAGTGCCATCAAACAAATGGATAGGTTTGCCCCATAAAGGTTTTGTGTTGCGATGTAAAGTGGGCGCTCTTTTACCTGTCCATTGATACTTTTTCCCATCGGGAAAAGTCATAGTCCCTTTTAGCATATCGTTTTGCAAGGTGCCCTCTACATAAAGATCATTTGGTTCGTTTTCCCATTGGGGAGGTATTGAAAAACTCATTTTACCTTCAATAAGATTAATCCTGGATATAGGACGGGCGCTTCCTCCTGTTCCTACAAAACGGCCAACCAGCATTTGTATTCCGGAGTGATAAATTTCGAGCCATGAAGGAGCCATATTTCCATTCATGTCAATAGTGATATCCCATCGGCCTTGAATGGTTACTGAATCTGATGCTGCCCGCTGTGTATTATTTGCGATGCATGGAGATGCAGTAATCAATAATAATATAAGAGGTATTATCAGTGAATAAAATGTTTTTTTTGTGGTACGTGTTGCTATTATTTTCATAATCCTGTAAATTTTATTTTTATAAGTTTTATGTATTCACTAACCTTCCTGTCAGCAGATAAATTAAAACAATTTATTTTATTTTATTTGAAATACAACTTACTAATTATTTTATTCCTTTAATTACCTTTTATTTTCTTCTTCTGAGTTTTCATTTTCAATCCATTCTCGGATTTTTGTAAATGGCAATTTTAAAAGTTTTCCGGCCGTCAATTCTTTTTCATCGGGGTAAACAGGAACTCCTGTTACAATTTCGTCCTGGTGTACATTTAGTCTTATGGTTCTATGCAATCTATCCCAAAAAGAAAAGATGATAGAAAAATTGCTGTCTGTTTCTCTTTTTTTCATGCTATGATGAATGCCATGCATCCGCGGGGTTACGAAAATTTTATTCAACATTTTTTCAAAACGAAAAGGAATTTTCATATTGCTATGCTGAAACAGGTTAGACGCATCAAAAGCAATTTCATAAATGAGTACCATCAATGGTGAAATACCAATTAAAATAACGGCTGCTCCACGAAAGAAAACAGAACCGATTAATTCGCCAAAATGGAAACGAAAGGAAGTGGTAATATCAAGATCAAGATCAGTATGATGGACCAAATGAAACCGCCACATCAAAGGCATTTTATGCAAAACAATGTGCCAGAGGTAATTGGAGTAGTCCAGTAATAGGAATGCTATCGTGGCTTTCAGCCACGCTGGTGCAACATATAAATAATTGAAACCGAAATGCCATTGTTCATTTTTATACGCAAGCCATACCATAAACGGAATGAATACAAGGCGAAGCAACGCAAAAGATGGTATGGAAACTCCGAAATTGATAATGATTCTTTTCCAGCGATTTTGAACTCTTTTTCTCAATTGGAATTTTGATTCAAGAATAAAGAGTATTACAAAGAATACCACTAGTATTGCTGTGCCATAAGTATCAAAAATGGAATGAATGATTTTCAATTGATTTCTTTAAAAATGTAAGAAGAAAATTTATATCTTTTCAAACCTATAAGGTTTCCTTCGCTTCGGAGCCTAACCGAAAACCTTATAGGTTTTCATTTTTATTTTAAGTCTTTTCCTTTATTTTTTTCAATGTAGAATATACTCCATATCCAATCAATAATGCAATAAAGAAATAAACCCACACCGGAATATTTCTGCCAACAATGATAAGATATAAATAAGCGGAAATGAAAAAGAATCCCGTGAGCAAAGCGGGAAGCACAAATGGCTTTTTATTCCGGATATTTTTTATCATCCGGTAAAGCGAAAGGAAAAAGAAAGGGATAGCACCGATATAAATACCTCCAAAGATGTAAGGATTTACATTGTATTTTCCGCCGAGGCTGAAAAACCATTCTTTGAAAAGATGCCACCATTCCATTAACTGAAAATTTTGAAAGCGGTTTGCAATAATTGTTTGATTGTGTTTGTCAAGGTTTCTTCTTTATGCTTTGCAATAATTTGCTGATTAATTCTTGAAGCAACAGGGTAAGGATACACTTTATTGAATATAGAATTAATGGATAAATTGCTGGTATTTGCCAAAATTAATTCCTGTATCAATTCTCCGGCATGAGGCGCTAGCATTGTACCTCCCAGAATCTTTTCTTTTTTGAACCAACCACCTTTACTAATAAATAAAAGCATTATCGCGTATTGATAATCGTCCACTACTGCACGATCATCATCTGTAAAATTCTGCTCTAATCTTTTATACGAAATATTTCTCTCCTTCAATTGCTTTTCATTCATGCCAAATGTTGCTAATTCGGGATCAGTAAAAGTCACCCACGCCATGTTATCGTTGTTCAATTTCTTTTTAAATGGTGAAAACAAATTGTTTAATAAAATGCGTGCATGAAATTCTGCAGCATGAGAAAACATCAGATCTCCTGCTACATCTCCACAAACAAAAACATTTTTATTGGTAGTACGCAGGTATTTATCTTTTACTATCCTATTATCTTTTACCGCTATTCCGGCATTATAAAGTTGCAAAGACTTTAAATCCAATTCTCTGCCGATACCCACAAATACCGCATCAAAAAGTATTTCTTCCGTGTTGCTATCTTTCCGTTTTATAGTTGCCTTATTAGAAGAAATAAAATGATCCACATCAGCATTGAAAATAAATTCAATCCCTTCCTTCTGTAATTGTTTTAAAAGTATATGAGCAATCGCTGCATCATCATGCTCTAAAATCCTGTTGCCATGTTGAAGAACGGTTACTTTGCTTCCCAGCCGGCTCATCGCTTGTGCGATCTCGATTCCAATAGGTCCACCGCCGATTACCAATAATTTATCGGGCAAATCATTAACATGAAAAATGCTTTCATTGTCATAGTATTTTACATTTTCTACATCAGTCACTTTTAATTTTTTTGGCTTGGAACCAGTGGCAATTACTATTTTTTTCCCGACATATTTTTTATCATTTACTGCAATTTCATTTCTACCCGTAAAGCTTGCATTGCCGAGGGCTACATCAACACCCTGGTCTCTTAGCCATTGCGCATTTTCGTGTACACGGATTATATCCTGTCTTTCATAAACATAATTCATAGCTTTTTTTAAATCCACTTTGCCCGTTACTTCCAACCCAAAATTGGAAGACTGTTTTGCCTTGTGAGCAATTTGCGACACATGTATCAAAGCTTTGCTTGGAACACATCCATCGTTCAGGCAGTCGCCTCCGATATCAGCATCGCTTTTTGAAACCATCAATACTTTGAAATCAGCTTTGGCCATAAATAATCCAACAGTTAATCCGCCGGATCCGGAACCAATTACGATGATATCATAGATTGCTTTTGTCATATTTAAGAAATGAAGTTATAGAAAACTTGTTTCCTTTCGATTATTAATAAACATAAACTAAATCAAATAACTACCTTTAAAGATAACCAGTCGGATAAAATTGAAAACCTTACAAATAAAATTGTCCAATCATGAAGCATGCCTTAAAAACAGGATTTATTGGCGGTTGTGTTGGTGCCATTGTTTTAGCCATAATTTTTTACTTAATGCAAGCCGCGGGTAGGGGCATACCTGGTTTTGTATCTGCTTATCGAGGTACTATTGGCGTTCATCCGGCAGACCAGGTAGTTGCTCTAATTCTTTTTATCATTAGCGGTGGAATTTGGGGCCTGATATTTACCTGGATGGTGAAACGCCCTACTATTGTAAAAGGAATTTTATTTGGGTTGTTACCCAATTTATGGCTTTGGATAGCTGTCAATGGTTTCCTTGGGAAACCTTTGTTCAATAGCTTTAGTTTGATGGGTATTCTTGGTCCTGTTATTTTTAATATGCTTATTTGGGGCAGCATTCTTGGATGGTATGCTTCCAGAAAACTGAAGGCTCCGGCATCTTGATCAAAGCTTGGTTTTACGAATCAGCTTTTTGTGCATTTTTAGTAAATATTCCTGTGAATAACCCAGGTAATATAAAAGCCAGATACGAAAAAAAATAAATTGCATTCTGTAAATTCCATTGTCCAAATATTTTCTTGCTGATGTAGTTACCGCATCATTCATTACAATGAACTTTCCAAATTTTTTGATACGGTGTATAATTTCCTGGTCTTCCATCATCAAAAGGTTTTCATCAAAACCGCCACATTTTTCAAATGCATCTTTTGTTACAAATAAGCTCTGATCGCCAAAACGCACCGTATTTACATCGAACCGCGTAAACCAGCAATTGGCTTTTAAAAACCAATGCTGATAATCGAATGCAAGTCTGAAACATCCGGCTTGATAATCTTTTTCAATTGCCTTTAAAATGTAAGGGGTGAAGTTTTGCGGTGGAATACTATCCGCATGAAGAAAATAAAGAATTTCTTCTTTTGCTATGGAAGCGCCATAATTCATTTGTGCTGATCTTCCTTTTTTAGGACTTATAATTACTGTAGCGCCTGCGTTTGATGCAATATGAATTGTCATATCTGTGCTTTGTCCATCCGATACAATGATTTCTGATATAAGATTCGCAGTATCTCTTTTTCTTATTTCAATGATTGTATCAGCAATATTTTCTTCTTCGTTATAAGTAGGAATAATAATGCTGATCATGAAACTTTATCTTTTGGCATCACAAGGTTTTCAAAATGAATCAGGTCTTTTTCATCATCAATATCTGAAAGTTCAGGAAGCAAGAAATAGGATAAATTATTCCTGTTGCAAAGGTCAATTGTTTGTTGGAAAACCGAATTTGTGCTCCATTCAATATTGTGAAATAAAAATGAATGCACTTTTTTTATTCCTAATAAATAATAGCCACCGTCAGCTGCTGGACCAATAACAATATCAGAATTATTCAATTTTAAAAAAGCGTCTTCTAAAATATTTTTATTTATTCCCGGACAATCTGTTCCTATGATAATTGCTTTTTTGTAACCAGCAGTAAACGAACCTGCCTGTTCGACAGCCAGGCTTTTAAAAGCATTTTTCATTCTTTCGCCCAAATCATTTCCTTCCTGTACTTTTTTTTGAAATAAATCATTTTGCCAAATATCATCTTCAATAAAATTGGAATAAAAAACTATTTTATCAATTTTTAATGTTTGAATTTTATCGTGTGTATTTTTCAGAAGTTGTTTATAAATATTTAATGCTACATCATCACCCAAAGTTTTTGCAAGCCTCGTTTTTACATGACCTTTAATTAAATTTTTTACAAAAATGATAAGTGCATTCTCGGTCATAATCCTTTGATAGTTTCTGCGAATAATAAAGATAATTTTTCGTCTGCTTTTGCCGCCACTTCTATTATTTCAGCAAAACTTACCGGTTTTAAATTATCTGGATCACATTCATCTGTAACAACTGAGACAGCGATGCAAGGCAGTTGCACATGATTGGCAGCAATCACTTCAGGCACGGTGGACATGCCAACCAAATCAGCCCCTATAATCTTCAAATAGCGATATTCTGCTTTGGTTTCAAGATTAGGGCCATTGACTGCGGCATAAATTCCTTTATTTAAATTCATCTTTATTTCATTGGCTTTTTGTAATAATTTGTTTTTCAAATCCGGATGATACGGCTCATTCATATCAGGAAAACGAGAACCTAATTCATCAAAGTTTTTTCCGGTTAATGGATTGCCCGATTGTAAATTGATGTGGTCGTCAATTAAAACCAAATCTCCTTTTTTAAAATTAAGGTTGATGCCTCCGGCCGCGTTGGATAAGAAAAGATATTTTGCGCCTAATAATTTCATGACTCTTATCGGGAAAACAATTTGCTGCATAGAATATCCTTCGTACGAATGAAAGCGTCCCTGCATGATTAAAACGTTTTTATCTGCAATAG
>JBBRSI010000068.1:0-6557 GCA_038245585.1 Chitinophagales bacterium | reverse complement strand
ATGCACATTATCAATCGCCACATTATTTCCAAAATCACAATTAATGATCGTGGAATTATACAAACCCACAGAATACTGCATTTCACTGAATTGCAAACAAGCCGGTGATAGTTTTCCTATGCGAATCAAACCATAAAATTTACAATGCTGAACCAGCTTTGGATCAAAGCCATCTGTCACAAGAAAGTCTCCCCAGTTCGGACAGGTATTTTCATTGGCAATTAAAATATCTATTTCGCGCGTACGCAATCCGCGATAAGTGAAACCCTGTTTATTCTGTTTCATGCGCAGGTAATACTCATCTTTTCCTTTAGGTAAAAACTCCTGCGGAATAAAATTTTTTCCCAAACTATCCAGGCTACTTTTTCGAATATCATTTTTTTGCATAAAAATTCTCCATGATTCTTTGCGAATATACCGGAATTGAAAAAAATGAATATTATTTAAATTTTCAATAAATATTGTTCATGTTTTTTTGGGTTACCAGCTTTTGATTTTCATAGGATAGTCCCTTGCGCCTGTCTCTACGACCGTAGAGAGCGCACACTTGTACACCTGATCCTTGAGCAACTTCTATATGCCGTTTAATACTATTTGATATAAAGTCACGAACTATATGGTTTTTGTGAATTACATAAAAATATTTCTGGCTCTTATTTGCAATTATTTGAGCACAAAGCGTTCCTCCGGAACGCTAACTCATAAATAAATGTACTTTTCTACCCACAAAATGTTCCTGCGGAACATTGTAAAAATTGAATAAAAAAATCTAAAACAAATTACCAATAAATGGTATGTTCCGGAGGAACATATGATGGGTAGCAATAAACCAATCATTGAGGTATCGTTCCGAAGGAACGTTTTGTGCTTTGATTACAAATGAATTTTTCAATATTAATATCACATACAATTTTTTTAAAAAAAAATTAAAACAAATTACTAATAAATGGAATTTTCCGGAGGAACATATTATGGGTAGCAATAAACAATCGTTGAGCTATCGTTCCGAAGGAACGTTTTGTGGGGTTGATCACAAATGAATTTTTTAATATTAATATCACATTCAATATTTTAAAAAATTCTAAACCAAATTTCCAATAAATGGTATGTTCCAGAGGAACATATCATGGGTAGCAAGATGCCAATCAAAGATGTATCGTTCCGAAGGAACGTTTTGTGCATGTTGATTAAAAATGAATTTTTCAATATTAATATCACATTCAATATTTTAAAAAATTCTAAACCAAATTTCCAATAAATGGTATGTTCCAGAGGAACATTTCATGGGTAGAAATAAACCAATCATTGAGCTATCGTTCCGAAGGAACGTTTTGTGCATGTTGATTACAAATGAATTTTCAAGATTAAAAATGATTAACCTCAATTAATTGTCTAAAAAATGCATTCCTTTATCCAAAATTAAATCCTATCGAAAATAAAAAAAGCGATGAAAAAATCATCGCTTTTTATTTTCAAAAATATATTTATTTATTATCAATCAATCCCCTGTTCTCCAACATCGGCATAATATCCGGATCATGTCCGCGGAAATCCCGGTATAATGTTGCGAGGTCTTCCGTATTGCCTCTCGATAAAATCATATCGCGGAAACGCTGCCCGTTTTCACGCGTTAATCCTCCATGTTCTTTGAACCATTGAAATGCATCATCATCCAGCATTTCTGTCCATAAATAGGCGTAATAACCTGCCGCATAACCATTGCTCCAAATATGCAGGAAATAGCTGGAACGATAGCGTGGCGGCACTTGTGACAATGCAAGGCCGGCATTTTTTAATGACAACATTTCAAAACTATCTACATTTTGCAAAGGTGCATCAGCGGACAATGAATGCCATGCCATATCCAGTTTTGCAGCAGCTAATAATTCTGTCAACCGGTAACCCTGGTTAAATGATGCTGCTCTTTTTATTTTATCTACCAGTTGTTGCGGCATTTTTTCACCGGTCTTATAATGAACGGCATAATGCGCAAACACGCCTGAATCGAGCGCCCAATGCTCATTGAATTGAGAAGGGAATTCTACAAAATCACGCGCCGTATTTGTACCTGATAAACTTAGATATTGCTGGCTTGCAAATAATCCATGTAATGCGTGGCCAAATTCATGAAACATAGTAGTCGCATCATCAAAACTAATTAATGCAGGCTGGCCTTCAGCAGGCTTTGAAAAATTACACACATTATAAATAACAGGTTTTGTACCCATTAAATAAGATTGCTCCACCATATTGCTCATCCAGGCGCCGCCGGATTTATTATCTCTTTTAAAATAATCGCAATAAAATAAACCAATAGATTTATTGTCTTTATCAGTCACTTCAAAAACACGCACATCTTTTTGATAAACCGGTATATCTTTCCTTTCTTTAAAAGTGATACCATATAATAAATTGGCTGCATAAAACACGCCATTTTGTAACACGTTATTCAACTCAAAATAGGGCTTCACCTCATTTTCATCCAAATCAAATTTTGCTTTTCTTACTTGTTCTGAATAAAAATTCCAGTCCCACGGCTGTAATTGAAAACCACCATTTTGTTGATTAATTACAGCTTGAATATCACCCGCTTCTCTCCTTGCTTTCGCCGTTGCCGCGGGCGTTAATTTTCCTAAAAAAGCATCCACAGCACCGGGCTCTTTCGCCATCTGATCCTGCAATTTCCAGGAAGCATAATTTTTGAAACCCAATAATTTGGCCTGTTGTGAACGAATTTCTGCAATGCGTGAAATAGTCGCACGCGTATCATTTGAATCACTTTTTTCCGCGCGGTTCCAGGAAGCTTCAAAAAGTTGTTGTCTTGAATTACGATTCGTGAGTGATTGCAATGCAGGTTGCTGCGTGGTATTTTGCAAACTGATCATCCATTTGCCCGCCATATTATTGGTATTGGCATTTAATGCTGCGGCATCCAGTTCTCCCTGGGAAAGTCCCGCAAGCGCAGTCGTATCACTTACCACATAAGCCCCGGCTTTTGCGGCTGCCAATAATTGATTGGTAAATTTTGCATTTAATGATGCTTCTTCACCATTTAATTTTTTCAATTTGTCTTTGTCCGCATCCGACAAATTTGCACCGGCAAGTGTGAATCTTTGATAATAAACATCAAGTAATCTTTTTGATTCCGCATCCTTTTGTAATGTATCCCGATGCGCATATAAAGATTTTACACGCGCAAATAATTTAGAATTTAAATAGATCGCATCATGATGCGCAGCAAGCTTTGGCGCTACTTCTTCTGACAATGCCTGCAGTACAGAATCGGTATTGGCACCTGTGAGTAAATTAAAAACATTATTTACACGATTCAATAAAACACCGGTTTTTTCCATGGCAACTAACGTGTTGTCGAATGTAGCCGAATCTGGATTATCAGCTATTTGTTGCATCTCTGCCAATTGTTGTTTCATGCCCTCTTCCATGGCAGGTTTGAAATCTGCATCTTTGATTTTTGAAAAATCCGGCGCTTCAAAAGGCAGGTTGCTTTTTTCGAAAAATGGATTTGCATTTGAAAATGAATCCGCTGAACTGGTACTTGTTTTAGTATCCATTCCTCCACTGCAGGAAGATAAAGAATACATACAGGCAATACCGAAAAAGAAGAAGAAGGTTTTCATGTGTGAAAATTTTAATGAATGAAAAAAGAAATACAAATATAACTGTGAAACTACGTTTTTAATATGCCGGATTTTTACCTGTATAATTTCCGGGTTCTAATTTTTTTAGCTCTTTTTTTATAGCCGATTTCAAATCCAGTGTATCAATAAAAGTATGCAATGATTCTTTGTTGATCTTATCTTTTCCACGCGTTAGATCTTTCAGTACTTCATACGCTCCCGGAAAATTTTCACGCCGAAGAATTGTTTGAATCGCTTCTGCTAATACTGCCCAGTTATTCTCAAGGTCAGATTCAATTTTATCTTGATTGAGTAACAATTTTCCGAGGCCTTTTTCAAGCGATTGTAAAGCAATAAAAATATGTGCCAATGGTACACCTAAATTTCTCAATACCGTGGAATCCGTCAGGTCGCGCTGCAAACGGGAAATGGGTAATTTTGCTGAAAGATGCTCCAGCATTGCATTTGCTATACCAAAATTTCCTTCTGCATTCTCAAAATCTATGGGATTTACTTTATGCGGCATGGCAGATGAACCAATCTCACATTTTTTTACAGCCTGCTTAAAATAATCCATACTGATATATGTCCACATATCTCTGGCGAGATCTGTGAGAATTGTATTAATACGTTTTAAATTATCTAATTGCGCAGCCAAATTATCATAATGATCGATCTGGGTAGTGAATTGCAATCTTTGTAAACCTAATTTTTTATCTACAAATTCATTGGCAAAACTGATCCAGTTCTTTTGTGGAAATGCGGCGAAATGTGCATTAAAATTTCCTGTAGCTCCACCAAATTTTGCCGTGTATGGAATTTGAGAAAATAAAGTAAGCTGGTTTTGCAATCTTTCCACGAACACATAAATTTCTTTGCCCAGTTTTGTGGGAGAAGCCGGCTGCCCGTGCGTCCTGGCCAGCATGGAAACATCTTTCCATTGAACAGCCAATGCATGCAACTTTTTTTGCAGCGCGGAAAGTTTGGGTAAAAATTCATTGCACATACATTCCTTCCAACTGAGTGGAATGGCTGTATTATTAATATCCTGTGATGTAAGTCCAAAATGAATCCATTCTTTTGTTGATACATCTTTTGATTTATCAAGTAAGCCTTTTAAAAAATATTCAACAGCTTTAACATCATGGTTGGTAGTTTTTTCAATTTCTTTGATAGACATCGCATCTTTTAAAGAAAAATTTTTGGCCGCATTTCTCAATAATTGTTTGGTGCCTGTTGTAATAGAAAACATTTTTTTATCTGAAAGAAAAATAAAGTATTCTACTTCCACGTGTACACGATATTTCATTAAAGCATATTCAGAAAAATAGTTCGCTAAGTTTTCACAGTATTTCCGATAGCGCCCATCCAAAGGCGAAACTGCAGTAAGTTGGTTTAATTCCATGAATTGTTCATTTCTTTGCACGCAAATTAAATCAATTGGACAAAATAAAAGTAGCGGCCGTAAGTTATTTAAACACAAAACCTTTATTATATGGTATAGAACATTCCCCGGAACTCCTGGAATGGATCACACTTACAGAAACATTTCCTTCGGAAATAGCTCAACAATTGATATTGGATGAAATAGATATTGGCCTTGTTCCGGTCGCGGTCATTCCTCAAATGAAGGAACATTATATAATTAGCGATTACTGTATCGGCGCAACCGGAGAAGTAGCCAGTGTATGCCTTTTCAGCGATTGCCCGCTTTCGAAAATTAAAAAAGTGTACCTCGATTATCAAAGCCGTACGTCAGTAGCATTGGCGAAAATTTTAATGAAAAAATATTGGAAAATTTCACCTGAATTAATAGAGGCAAAGCCCGGGTATATAAAAAATATTGCGGGCACAACCGCGGGAATCGTCATTGGTGACCGGGCGCTGGAGCAACGGAAAAAAAGTGAATTTATATATGATTTGGCTGAAAGCTGGATTGCCATGACTGGCCTGCCTTTCGTTTTTGCCGCCTGGGTTTCCAATAAAAAGTTGCCGGAAAATTTTATTAATATATTTAATGAGGCGAATAAAAAAGGGTTGGAAAATTTACCCGCGGTGATTGCTCAAAATCCATTTCCGGCTTACGATTTAAATACTTATTATACACAAAATATTTCTTATGTTTTAGATGAAGAGAAAAAGAAAGGATTGCAATTGTTTTTGGGTATGTTGGAGAAATGAAGTAATATATATTCTTTATTTACAGCTTTATAAAATTGTGAATTGATTATCAATTTAGATGAATTGAAATTTGAGGAAATAGATAATTTATTCTCTTACTTTTCTCTTGATAGAAAAGTAAGCAAAAGATCAGGAAGAAAAGAAGGTCAACACTTTTCTTCTACGCCTTGATTTAGCTGAGTAACATCTGAGACTTCAGCTTTGGTTCTCTGATGATATGCGATGTGGTTGATTTTTTAGATCAGCATTATTCCTTTACTTTTTTTAATAAATCAAAATATTTTTTTGATGGGTTTTTGCAGAGCCGTAGGCTCGATCCATTTTATAGCAACGGGTTTTAACCCGTTGTTATAAAAACATGAAATGAAAATGGAGAGCCGTAGGTTCGGCGCATAAAACCTGTTTTATGAATTTAATCAACAAAATATTTATAAAAAGAAACCGGAAATATTATTATCTCTGCCATTTTTGGTCGCCGACCAAAAATTTTAATCACCTTGTTTACGAAAAATAAGAAACCGGAAATATTATCTACTCCCGGTTTCAAAACATTAACCATTCACCATTAACCATTCACAATTATTCCTTCACTATCCTCAACTTCGTAACCTTCCCATCTTGCTCCACCAGCACAAAATAACTGCCTTGCGCAAGTGTGCGTATATTGAGCGTGGCTGTACTGCTTTGCGTAAAGTTTTGTTTACTGATTTCTCTTCCATTCATATCCGTAATGCGGAT
>JBBRSI010000067.1:0-7393 GCA_038245585.1 Chitinophagales bacterium | reverse complement strand
ATGGGTAAAATATGCCCGTGGAATTTTTAATTGTTCTACCAATTCAACTGCCTGTTTCAGCGTGAAATGAGAAATATGGTCTTCTTCCCGCAATGCATTGATGACAATAATTTCCGAGCCTTTAATTTTTTCCATTTCCGAATCCTCAATCCGGTTTGCGTCAGTAATATACGTAAAATTTCCAAAACGATATGCATACACCGGCATTTTATGATGCCAGACGCGAATGGGAATTACGGGAATATTTCCCACAACAAAAGGCGATTCATCTATCGTTATTAAATTTAATTCAGGAATGCCCGGGTAACGATGATCTGAAAATGCATACGCATAATCGCGGCGCAAAGCTTCTGCGGTCAATGCATTGGCATAAAGATCCATGGGATTTCGCTGGAAAAAATTATAAGCACGCACATCATCCAGTCCGCCTGTATGGTCTTTATGCGGATGTGTATATAAAATGGCATCCAGTTTTTTATTTTCCAGCCGCAGCATTTGCTGGCGAAAATCCGGCGTGGTATCTACAACCAGTGTTGTTCCCGCAGATTCAATGCGGATGCTGCTTCGCAAGCGTTTATCTTTCTCATTTTCAGAATGACAAACACGGCAGGGACAGGCAATCATAGGAATGCCGGTACTTGTGCCGGTGCCTAAAAATGTAATAGTTAATTGAGGAAAGTCCACGAACAAAATTACTGGAAAAAAAAGTAGTCGTTATGATTCCGTGATAGAAAGTTTCAAGACGGTATCATATAATTGCTGCGATTCATGCGTCAACAGGTCATAATTAATTTCCAGTTTGGGAATTAATTCCAGCAACACATTGATTCTGCCTTCTACATCCAGGAATTTATTGAGTACAACCATTCTTTTTTGCTCCAGCAAACACCAGCCACTTTGGAACGTGCCGCGTTCATAGCGCGCTGTATATTGGCTTTGGCTTAAAATGGCTTCCAGCCGGGCAAGTGTAGATGGCGAAATTTTCATGTTGTGATTTTATCCCGGACAAATTTATTTAATCCTTTTAAACTTAGTTACAACAAAACAATTTTCTTTTGCACAATCTGTCATGTATATATGAATAACCTCGTTCTACGTTTCATTTTATTTTAAAAATACAATATCAATAAGAGAATTAAATTTTTCAAAACAAACAAAAAACAATTTACTTTTATTCATATGTTTCAACAATTACTCAGTGGCAAAACCATTTTATTTCTCATCGCGGTAAGTATTGTTATCGGCACTCTTTTTTATTCTCAATATTTATCAAAAAAAATTGCAAAAGACGAAACGCATAAAGTGGAAATATGGGTAGCTGCGCAAAACACCATTTTAAATGCCACAGATCAAACCAGCCTGGAACTGGCCGCGCGCATATCCAGTGAGAACAAGGATATTCCTATTATTGAAACCAATGAAAAAGATAGTATTAATCCGTACAATTGTTTAAACCTTGACAGCGCTCAAATAAAAAATAATCCCAATTATCTCGCAGAAAAATTAGCAGAATTTAAAAAACAAAATGAGCCGATTATTTTAAAGATCAGCGATAATCCCTATACCGCGAATAAATATTATTATGGAGAAAGTATGCTTCAAAAAGAAGTACGTTACTACCCAATGATACAATTAGTGATCGTGGGATTATTTATTATCATTATGCTAATCGCTTTGCGAACTGGTTATCAAAGTACTCAAAACCGTTTGTGGGCGGGTATGGCAAAGGAAACTGCACACCAACTTGGTACGCCTGTTTCCAGTTTAAAAGGCTGGGTAGAAATGTTGAAAGAAAAGAAAGGTGTGGAATCTATTTCCACTGAAATTGAAAAAGATGTAATGCGGCTTGAACTTATTTCAGACCGCTTTGGGAAAATCGGGAGTAAGCCACATTTGGAAGAAAAAAATATTATTGTACAGATCAATAGTATGGTAGATTATATCAAAAAACGTTCGGGGGGAAAAGTGAAATTCGTGGTATTTTCGAATGGTGTGGATGAGATAAATGCATTTATTTCACCACCACTTTTTGACTGGGTTATCGAAAACCTGTTGAAAAATGCACTGGATGCATTGGAAGGAAAAGGTACGATCCGCGTGCAAATTTCAGAAACCGCAAAACACGCGATCATTGAATTATCGGATACGGGGAAAGGCATTTCTAAAACGAACCTGGCAAAAGTTTTCAAACCCGGTTTTACTACTAAAAAAAGAGGCTGGGGACTTGGACTTGCACTCAGTAAGCGAATTATTGAAAAATATCATAACGGCCAAATTGATGTAAAATCCAGTGAAACTGGCAAAGGCACTACATTCCGCGTGGAGCTCAATAAAATTGCGGATGTATAGAAAATCCGGAATTGATTTTAAAAATTTAAAATTACCTGTACATTTGCCATTCTCAAAAATGCGGAGGTGGCGAAATTGGTAGACGCACTACTTTGAGGTGGTAGCGCCGTAACTGGCGTGGGAGTTCGAATCTCCTCTTCCGCACATTTTTACAAAAGCAGTTTTTTATCTATGAAAATAAAAAACTGCTTTTCATTTTCACATTTGATTGATTCAAAAAATTTTATCTTTGTAAAAATGTGCGCTATGAAAAAAGTGTTGTTTATTCTCCTCGCAATTATTTTTTTGCAATTCATGATCACCTCCAATTTGCTGGCACAATGTTCCATCTGTACAAAAACTGCTTCGCAATTGGGTGAAAAACCCGCGCAGGGTTTGAATTCAGGCATTATTTATTTAATGGCTATGCCGTTAACGATCGCTGGTTATGTGGGTTTCCGCTGGTGGAAAAGGGAAAAAGCTTTTATGAAAAGCGAAGAAGAATAATTTCTACCTGGTTAATAATTCAATAAATTTTCCGGCATAAGGTTGTGGGTATTTTTGTGTAAAAATGGTAAAGGAATTTTTACCCATTTCTACCCATTCATTTCTTTTTTCCCAGCATTTTTCCAAGCCTTCATCAATAGACTCGATTGTTGCGGTATCGCATACAAAACCATTTTTCCCGTTTTGTACCCAAAGCGGCATATCGCCCACATTCGTTACCACGCAAGGTTTTGCCATAGCCATTGCTTCTGAAATGCTGATGGGCATTGCATCCATTCGGCTGCATTGCAAAACCAAATGATGGCGCGCAAGCACTACCTGTACATTTTTGCTGTGGCCTTTTAAAAAAATCTTTTTATCCAGGTTATATTTTAAAATCAAATCCTGTAATTTTTTCCTGTCTTTACCTTCTCCATATAAATTTAAAATCCAGTTTCTTTCTTTCCACTTTTGAGATGACAAAGTTTCAATTAAAACATCCTGTGCTTTTCGGTCTGTATATAATGCGGCAAGCATGCACCACAAATAATTCCCATCTTCCAAAGGCGGAAAAAGTGATGGTGCAGCAGGTACATCAAATCCAATTGGATTGTGATAAACAATTTGCCGTGGAATTTTTAAATGAAAGACACTTTCAAAGACTTCAAAAACTTTGTTTGCATCCGCAATATTATAAGCAGCATTCGACACCCATGATTCCATCAATTTCTTTTTCTGCGAAGACAATTTTGCAGTTGCATCATAATTGTGATAGCTAATAATAATGCGCGTCAATTTTTTATACAAATGCTTGAAAGGACCATGCGCAATATCTTTCCAGCCACCCTGGTTCATATACACCCAATCAAAAATTTTAAAAGGAATCTGGTTTAATTTTTTTTGCAAAGCCCATTTTCCTATAAGATTCTTCGTTTCTTTTCTTCCGGGGAGAAGATAAATAGTAGCGCCCGCATTTTTCAATGGTTGTAATATTTCTTTTTTTCCCGGCCAGTCGTGGCATGCGACAGCAACATGAAAACCTTTCTGCAGCAGGGTTTGAGCAAAAGCAAACCATTGTTCTTCGCTGCCGCCCCAGGGATCTGAATTCATGAGTGATAAAAAAAGAATGGACGCCATAATTATTTTTTAGCGATAACGATATAATTCAATGTCCACCATTCATCAAAATATTTTTTATCCAAACTAATGGCAATTTTATTCAGCAACCAGGTAAGGTGTAATTCCATAAAAATGATCTTCAATATTTTTGCGCGAAAAGTTTTGTATGGAAAAGTTGAATGCACTGTATTGATAAACATCTGGAAAACGCAGGCCCATTTTCCGCCATTGGCTTTTAGTTCAACTATTTCAAAACCCGCTGTTTTAAATGCTTCCGTCAAACCATATCTTGTAAAGCGATAAAAATCATAAGGCTTTTCATGAATTTCCCAGGTGAATGGAACAGTCAGAATTATTTTCCCGCCGGGTTTTAATACACGGAATGCTTCGCTCAAAACGCCGCGCGTATCAAATACATGTTCCAAAACCTGCGTGCATAAAACCGTATTAAATTGTTCGTCTTCAAAAGCAAGTTTATTCGCCGGGCACAAAGTATCTACAAGATTTTTATCACTTTGTTCCATATCACATCCCAAAGAATTTTCTGTTACAGGTGCGTACCAATCTTTATACGGTTTATTCCCACAACCAATATCGAGCAAATTTCCGCTGGCATGGTTGTCAATCGCATTTTTAATATCACGCATCAAAAAATAGTAATGAATATAATGCGGGTCTTTCGACCGGATATGCGTACCGCTATGACGGGGAAGGGCTGAATCAGACATATACTATTTAAAAATATTCAACCAAAGCTACTGTTTTATAAAACTAAAAAATTCTTAGCTGCAAGTAGTTTCTTAAATTTTTTATTTGCTGTACATCCTGCCACATGTTTTCAGGAACAATGATTATTTTTACATGAAATAAATTTTTAAAACGAAATGGGAGAAAATAAAAAAGTAATTGATGTACGTACAGCAGAAGAATTTAAAGAAGCGCATGCACCCGGAAGTATTAATATTCCGTTACAGGAAATTCCGCAACGTATCGATGAATTTAAAAAAATGGAAGAACCATTTATCCTTTGTTGTGCCGGCGGAACAAGAAGCGGAAAAGCTGCCGACTATTTATGCGCACAGGGCATTGACTGTGAAAATGGTGGCAGTTGGAAAAATTTCACTTCTTAAAATAAAATTATGGCAACTTTTCCAGAATTGATAAAAGGTGATAAACCGCTGCTGGTAGACTTTTCAGCAGAATGGTGCGGCCCCTGCAAAATGATGGCGCCAATTTTAAAAGAACTTAAAAATAAAATCGGCGATAAGGCAACGATCATCAAAATTGATATTGATAAAAGCCCGCAAACCGCCAATGCTTACCAGGTTCAAAGCGTACCAACACTCGTATTTTTTAAAAATGGAAAAATTGTCTGGCGTCAATCCGGCGTGATTCCTGCGATTCAATTGGAAAAAATTCTTCAACCTTATTTATAAAAAAATGTATAGAAAAATCACCTTATTTAGTATTTCTTTTCTTTTATTCTTTGCCTGTTTTGCACAAACAGGAAATGGTGTAGAAATGTTACAGGCAAAAGATTTTTCCGCTAAAATGGATTCCACGAAAGGTGCTGTCATACTGGATGTGCGAACTCCCCAGGAATTCGAAAAAAACCGGCTTGCAAACGCAGTGAATTTTAATTGGCTGGGTGATAATTTTGAAAAAAGTATTTCACAAATAGATAAAGCCACGCCTGTTTTTGTGTACTGTTTTAGTGGCGCAAGAAGCAAAGCTGCGGCGGAGAAAATGGCGGCTGAAGGTTTTACAAAAGTGTATGCATTAGATGGCGGTTTATTGAAATGGGAAGCAGCGAAATTGCCGGAAATAAAAACGTCACTTTCTTCTGAAGGCATAAGTAAAACTGATTTTGATAAATTGATTTTACCAAGCAAAACAGTATTGGTAGATTTCTATGCGGACTGGTGTGCACCTTGCAAAGAAATGGAACCTTTCCTTCATGAAATTGCCAACGAAAATTCAAAAGATTTAATTTTATTGCGTATCAATATAGATGAGAACCCTGCATTAGCCGATGCATTGAACATTGTTGCCATTCCATATTTGCAAGTCTATAAAAATCAAAAATTATCCTGGAATAAAGAAGGCTTCACCGGGAAAAAAGATATTCAAAAACATTTGTAATACTTTTTACAAAATTCAACTGAGTTTTCATTTATGCAACTACAACTCGCATCCCTCAATTCTGGCAGCAATGGAAATTGTTATTATATAGGCAATGAAACGGAAGCTGTTTTAATTGATGCCGGCCTTTCCTGCCGGGAAACAGAAAAGCGCATGCGGGAACGCGAACTGGATATAAAAAAAATAAAAGCCATTTTTATTTCACATGAGCATAAAGATCATATTTCCGGTGTTGCAGTACTTTCCAAAAAGTATCAATTGCCGGTTTATATTACAAAGAAAACATTGCAAAATTGCTGGCCTGGCATTGAAAATCATTTGATTCATTCATTTGTATCAGAGGATAAAATTACCGTTGGAGACCTTGTTATCACTGCATTTGCAAAATTTCATGATGCGAATGATCCGCATAGTTTTATAATCAATTGCGGGTCAAATTGTATTGGTGTTTTCACAGATATTGGCCACGCGTGTAAAAATGTAATTCAATATTTTAGATTATGCAACGCTGTTTTTTTGGAATCTAATTATGATGAAATGATGCTTGACAATGGAAATTATCCCATTCATTTAAAGAGAAGGATTACAGGGGGAAAAGGGCATTTATCCAATGCGCAGGCGTTGCAATTATTTTGTGAAAATAAATGGGCGGGATTACGGCTTTTAATTTTATCACATCTGTCAGAAAATAATAACAGCGAAAAAATTGTAGATGATCTTTTTACAAGACATGCCGGCGAAACAGAAATTTTCGTGGCTTCAAGATACAGTGCTTCGCGTATTTTTTATATCAATGAAAAAGTTGGACGCAGAGAAAATGTGCGTATGCAACAGATGCGATTGTTCTAAAAAAACCTCAACTAATTTCTAAAATATTTTATAAACAAAAAGCTTATTTATTTTCTTTTTTCATCCGCGAAAATGGAAAACCATTGCAACCTTTCATGGGATTATTTCTGTCTGCTATAGCTTTAATTTTCGCTTCCTCTAAAGTTGCTGCATTATAAACAGTCAAACAAAATCCCCAGGTATAAGGATTCATATTTTGGAAATACACATAATCAATGCGTGTATATAAACCTGCATCACCCGGATTATTTGAATCATTTTTCGCCAGGATATAATTTGCTATAGTATCACAAGAAATAATATGATATTTTGAATTGGGATATTGAATCCAAATCATATCGTTGATGGAATATTGAATATCGTAATCATCACTAAAATTACCGGAAAGTAAAGCCGGGATGACTTTGGTTTCAGAGTTTTTATTTTGGGCTGAAGCAGTAGTTTGGAAAAATGAAAACAATAAAAGGAT
>JBBRSI010000066.1:0-7852 GCA_038245585.1 Chitinophagales bacterium | reverse complement strand
TGTTTTACAATTTCCGCAACCGGGCCTTCCCCGCGCAGTCTTTTTCCCCATCTGCTATCATTCACAGTTCCACCATGACCATACTCAATAGAATGCCAAACTTTATCTGCGCGATCCGGGAAATTTTTATACAACCAGTCATGAAATAAAAGTTTGACCGCGCCATTTAAACGGATAAAAGTATATGCCGAAAAAACAGCGCCTGCTTCACTGGAAGCTTTCATAATACCTTGCATTTCATGATCATTCAAACCGGGAATCATGGGCCCGAGCATCACGCCCATTCGTACACCTTCCGCACTTAATTCCCGGATGATTCGCAAGCGTTGTTTTGCCGTGGTTGTTCGCGGTTCCATCACGCGCCTTAAATCTTCATTAAAAGATGTAATGGACACTAAAATGCTAACTAAATTTTTCGCAGCCAGCTTTTTAAAAATATCTTTATCGCGGATCATGCAGGCATTTTTGGTAATCAAACCGACAGGCTGGTTAAATTCCAAACACACTTCCAGCAACTGCCTCGTGATCTGATATTTCCTTTCAGCAGGCTGATAGCAATCTGTGTTTCCACTGAGTGAAATAGGCACACATTCCCATTTGGGATGCATCAAAAATTTACGCAATAACTGCGGTGCATTTTTCTTGACTATTATTTTACTTTCAAAATCAATACCTGCGCTGTAACCCCAGTATTCATGCACATTTCGGGCATAACAATAAATACAGCCATGCTCGCAACCCTGGTAGGGATTCATGCTGTAAAACATACCCACATCCGGACTATCCACTTTGTTCACAATCGTTTTCGCTTCCTGTTCTATATATTGTGTGTCTATTTTTGAAGCTTCCCAATCATCAATAGCTTCCACGTATTCCATGGTGGATTCATGAATTAGAAAACGGTTCTTTGTATTGATCTGCGCGCCCCTGCCCTGCACATAATTTTCATTGTCCTTTTTTTCAGCAGGCGCAGGTTTTGCATTTGGATTATGCGGTGTATTTTTCATATAAATATTTTTTAAAAAATTGCTTGCTTAACTGCCATATAAAATTTGTTGCGCCGTTTTTTGCGCGGGCTTAGCGCCATGCACCTGCAATGATTTTTCCAAAATATGGATGACACAAGTGACCACGCCCCAGGCTTTGTATTCACTGTATTCAAACAATTGTATATCGGCATAACGCTTGTTTTCCGCCACCAGGGTCAGGTGGTTGGTGGACTGGCGGAAGCGCCGCACCACAAGTTCACCATTGAGTGCCGCGACAATTATTTTTTCATTCCCCGCTTTAATGCTGCGGTCCACGATGAGTACGTCGCCGCTTTGAATACCGGCACCCACCATGGCATCGCTGTTCATGCGAAAAAAAAACGTGGCAGCTTTGTTCAAAATAAGTTGTTCATTCAGGTCAATGCCGCGGTCCATATAATCATCTGCCGCTGCGCCAAAGCCTGTGGCATTTGCACTGTGCACTTCCCATTGCGTAAATTCTTTGGTGCCTTTGTATGCGGCACCGTACATATTTTCTTCCTGCATAAAAATGGTTTTAAAAGTTATGATTAATTATTTAATATTTGCAAATTACTAATTTATTTAGCAACTTTACGCTAAATATTTTGACAAAAGAAATAAAAAATTTGCATGAAAAAAGACCTTACGCTTGCGACCCGCCGCGCCGGCCTCGCGGCAGAACCCGTGGAATATATGCTGGTACTGGAATTGCCGCCTGTTTTACTGGAAACAATCAACAACATTAAAAAAAGATTTTCTGAAAAATATGGCGCTGTGCAGGGACATACGCGTGCACAGATCACGCTGGTAAAATTTTCGCAATACGAATTGATGGAAGCGCGCATGCTTCCGCGCATCAGTACCATCGCAGGAGCTTTACCCGTTTTTACACTGGAATTACAGGGCTTTGGAAATTTGCCCACGCATACAATTTACATAAACGTATTGGGCAAAATATCCATCCTGCATGCGATACAGGCATTGCGTAAAATGCAATCGCTTTTTCGCATCAATGAAGAAATTACGCCCTGGTTTATTACAGAACCTTCGATCATTATTGCGCGAAAATTATTGCCCGGTCAATATGAAAAAGCCTGGCAGTTTTTTAGTCATCAAAATTTTAGCGGGCGTTTTATTGCGGATAAATTATGCCTGCTGAAACGAAGTACGCAGGATGTCGCCTGGAAGCCTGTAGCAACGTTTTCTTTTGAACAATCAACAACCGCCGGCATACAGGAAAAATTATTTTAACCATAAAAAGAAACCATGTACGCGATCGTAGATTGTAATAGTTTTTACTGCGGCTGTGAACGCCTCTTCCGGCCGGCGATCGCCAACAAACCGGTCGTGGTACTGAGCAATAATGATGGCTGCATTATTTCGAGAACGGATGAAGCAAAGCAACTGGGCATTGATATGGCCGTGCCCTATTATCAAAATAAAGCATTGATAGAAAAAAGCAATGTATCCGTATTTTCCAGTAATTATAATTTGTATGGCGACCTCAGCGCGCGCATCATGCATACCTTATCGCTGGTTGCGGGGAAAGAAAATGTGGAAGTATATTCTGTGGATGAAGCTTTTATTGATTTGCATAATGTGGCGGACAAAGATTTATATAAAATGGCGCAGCGCCTGAAAGAAACGGTGGAAATGTGGACGGGTATTATGGTTTCCGTGGGCGTTGCGCCGACCAAAGTATTGAGCAAAGTCGCCAATCATTATTCTAAAAAAAATAAAGTGGCTACGGCTGGCATTATGGTCATGGAGACGCCGGATAAAATCAACAATATTTTACAACAAACAAGCATTGAAAGTATCTGGGGCATCGGGCGGCGATATGCTATGAAACTGCGCGTGGAATTTGGATTGGAAAATGCCGCGCAGCTTCGTGATATGCCACCGGAATGGGCGCGCAAAAATCTGGGTGGCGTTGTAGGCGTGCGCTTGTTGGCAGAATTAAATGGGCAACCTTGTATTTACCTGAAAGACCCGCTGGAAAAGAAAAAACGTATTGCCACTACGCGCATGTTTGGACGCCCCGTTTCAGGCATTAAAGAAATAAAAGAAGCCGTGGCAACATACACCGCAAGAGCTGCAGAAAAATTGCGTCGCCAATGCAGTGCGGCAACAATCATTGAAGTGTTTGTAATGACCAACGCGTATGTGAATACAGAATATGAATATAATCCTGCCTCCTATTACCGCAGCCGCAAATTGCCGCAGCCGAGCGCTTCTACGCCAGAACTCATTTTTCATGCATTGGAACTGGCGGAAGAATTGCACCGGCCTGCAACGCGCTACCTGAAAGCGGGTGTATTGCTGAGTGGAATTGTGCCGGATAATTCTATTCAGTCCAATCTTTTTGTACCGCCTGTACCGGCACAAAAACAACTCATGAAAGCCATTGACAATATCAATTTTAGTATGCGGAATGATATGGTGAAATATGCGGCAGGCGGCTTGCAAAAGCACTGGAAAATGCGGCAGGAATTACGCTCCCCGAGATATACAACAAGATGGGAAGAATTGTGCCTTGTGCGTTAATTGAAAAAATTAAAAAAGTGATTACTTCACATTTTCAATATGATCATTTTGAATGGGAGAATAATCTTTTTTCAGTTGACCGTTGACCATGATCTGATCGAAAAAACATTTGATGCCCGTGGCTATATTCATGTTTTCTACATTCTCAATATGAAAATGCAAATGTGGTTCTGAAGAATTTCCCGTATTTCCACAAAGCCCTAAAAGTTCACCCTGGCGGACATCCTGGCCTTCTTTGACAACAATAGAATTATGTTTGAAATGACAGAAAACCAGGTATTCATCATTGGCTGTTTTGATGATCACCGTATTTCCTCCTACGTCATACGTATTCATTTCGCCGGGAATATTATCTTTCACACCGTTCACTACTTGTACGACTTTACCATTGCAGGGCGCAATAATTTCTTTCCCAAAAGCATAATAATCTTCATTTGTTTTGCCGTCTGTGCGGTATGATTTCCCGGAAGAATCAACCTGAATAATATCGAAGGCATTTTTCTGCGCGCGGTTTTGAACATGGTAATTCAATTCTTTCGTATCGCCGCCCCAGACTACGAACCAACTGCCGTGGAAAGGCAAAGCAAGTTTGGTTGTATTTCGCTGTATTGTCTGCGTGTTATCTTCAAAAGGTTTTATATACAAGCATTTATTTTGTCTTCATTATCCAGCGAAATATTCAAAGTGAAAATACCTTTTTCAAAAGTAGTTTTATAGGAACCGTATGTACCATTTTCATAACTCGTAAATTCATGGTTCAATATTTTCCCGGCCTGGGTATATAAACCTGCGAGAAATTCATTTGTTTTTTCCAGGGGCAAAGCATTTTTCATTACATCTGCAAACAAATTGAAAATGCTTTCATATTGATTTACATTATAAAAATTTTCAAATTGCTGTGCCGCATTTTTGTAGGATGTTTTTTCTGTTTGTTGCGAGAAAGCACTAAAAGAAAAAATAGAAAGAAAGATGATTGATGTAAGTATAGATCTCATAAATATTTTTTTAAGGAAAATAAATTTCCTCAATATTAAGAAATTGGGGATGATATTTAACATTGATTTTGTCGTTGGTTTAAAAATAAATAATTTTCCAATTGAACTTTGCTGAAACAACACCAACAAAGGCATGAGTGATAGATTAAAAATAAAATCTCAATAAACTACCAGGGATTATCTTTTATTTTTTAGAAACATGTGCTGAAACAAATTCATTTTTTTAGAACTTCAATCTCTTCGGGAACTTTTGCTGACCTATAATTGAATACTAAACTGCCAGTGTTATCGCTTTTAATTTTTTCAAATAATGTATGATCAATGTTGATCGTATAAAAATTATTTGCGGCTAGATCGTTTACCTTGTAAATTAATTTTTCAGCGTTTACATCTGTTGATGATTGTGTCCATGAACGCATATCATTATTCCACATTTTTATATCCAATGAAAGATTGCTTTTTGCTTTTGTATTTACTTTTAAAGAAGCATTTTCGGTATTGCCATGAAAATATAAAAGTTCATTCGCCGTACTGAAGAATCCAAAATCTTTACTGTCCGTTATTTTAAATTGGTTGTTAGATACTGCGTATTTATTTATGTCCAGGCTTATTGTCAGTTTCTGATTTCTATAATTATATTTTAATTCAGTTCCTGCCAGTTCATTCGTAATATGCGGGTCAAGATAGAAACGATTAAATAATGGATTAATGCCATAAATGGATTGATACAAACCAACCACAGTAAGGCTGTTGCCCGAAAGTATATCATCGCCCCGGCCATCCTGTTCTGCACGCCCATAGCGCTGAAATGCAAGGCCATCTTTCGCGTATTGTGCCAATACATTTTTCACATATTTCACCGCAATTTCAGGTTTGTAAGATGCGTATGCTTTTACGCCCAATGCGCCCCAGGATAAAAAAATATCGCCATTCTCATAATTGGGAAAAGGAAATTGCCAATCGTTGCCTTCGCCATTTGCATAAGAAAACATACAGAGCGGCCAAATAAATAAATGCTCTTTCTTCATTTGTGTTTCAATATTGTCTAAAATAATTTTTGTTCTTTCTACATCATCACAAATACCATAACCGATGGCCATAAAATTTACCGGCGTTACCATATTTCGGCCATGAATGGAACCATCTTTTTCACGCCAGTGTACATAACATTTTTTTTCTTCATCCCAAAATCCGCCCTGCGAAGTAGGTTTATTAAAACTTGTTTTCAACTTTTGTGCAAACGCATTATAATAGTTTGCTTTACTTGTATTTCCCAATTGTTTTTCTATGGATGCCCATAAAACCAGCGCGTGATATAGTTTGGCATTTACAAATGCATTTTCATAAGATGCCCAAATGATATCTATCCAATCACTACCTCTTTTTTGCTGCATGCTATCTGTCATCATTTCCACCAACCCATTATTATTGCTATCTCTTTTAAGAATCCAGTCCAATGCTTTTTCGCAGGATAGCTGATGTGTTTTTACCCAATCGGTATCACCTGTCTGTTCATATAATTCGGCTACATTTGTTACAAGGTCTGGATTTGAATCTAAGAGATAACCCCATTGTGCTTCGTAAAAACCTTTACCGGTAAATGCACCGGGCATGGCATCTTCATTGGTATAAGCCCAGCGTGGCCATACCCTTCCATCGGATTTTATTGCATTGTCGCGGTAAAAATCAAGACATTGCTGGTAGCCTTTTAAATAATTATTATCATTGATGGCGAGTCCCATTTGTGCAATGTATTGTTCGTGCAGGCAGATTGGGCCATAAGGCGTATGCCAACTGTTTCCGCCGAAATGATCTTTATCAATTACACCAATTCTTGCAATAGTATTTAATACTGCACTTACCTGTTCCCCATTTAGTCCTGCAAATTTTCCACGGCCATATTTTTCATTAAAATTAAAAGCGTCCATGCTAATAGATATAACTGATTGTCCGGCGTTTAGTTTTACAGGCGACCATACATCTGTAATGGTATCCCGCAAAAACCGCCTGCGGTTAGTACCAGAATCAAGGCGCGGAATTATTTTATTTGTTGAAGTAAGAATTTTAAATGCCAGTTCATCTTTTGCTGTGCGACTGTAACTCATTGCTACTTCTTTACCAGGTGCATCAACAGTAACATCTAAACCATTGCCGGTTTTACTATTCCAGAATGAAGCTGCGCTGCTATGCACACCATACGTATCATCTTTTTTATTAAAAAGATAAAACCATGCCAGGCCACCATAATCCTGGAATGCACCTTCCCATGTATTTATATTACTGAACATAAAAACAGGCGAAGCAATTTCTTCTGCCACTATTTCTTTAGACAAACTGCGCTGCATATTCAGTTTGATAGTATTGTTGCTGATGGTAATGATCCAGTTTTCGGTTATAGAAATATCTTTATCACCATAGCTGATGCCGGTTATGGTGATTGTATTAGCAGATATTTTTATTACAGGATCTTTTAAACAATGCAGCGAAGAATAAGATGTTTTTTTTGTTTTAATAGCTGAATAAATACCGGCATCACCCTGTATTACGGGCGTACCATTTACAGATAAAAATGCAATATTTGCTTGTTTGTTATAATCCAGAATGGCTTTTATTTTTGCATTGCCAAAGCTGAGTTTTTTGGTATTTGCATTATTGGTTATAGTGATCGTTTGTGCATAAGTGATACAAGATATTCCTATTAAAAAAACGATAATGAAAATGCGGAAAGGCAACTGTTTTTTATACATATTGTAAATATAAATAATTTTCCAAATGTAAATTGTTGGTGACAAAACCAAAATGGGCATGAGTTTTTTTAAAAATAATTACCTTCCCTATTAAATTTAAGTAAGTCTGTAAAAACAAATGCAATAAATTACATGCAGCAAATTAGAAAAATAAATAAAACTGAAATAGCGATTATAGCTTATTTGCTGAAGGATTTTCAATTAGAATTTTCACAAGAATGGTCTAAAGAATTATTTGTTCAGCCAATGAATGATGGAGGGATGGGAAGTTTTAAAATTTTTAGAGATGCATTAAATATTGGCACTGGTAAAAAGTTTGGAAAGTCAATAAGTGAATTTCAATTTTCGGATGATGATGGTGTGTTAGTTGTAGTTTCACTTTACCTGGATGAACAAAACAAACCATTTGAAGTGAGTATGCTCAATAAAGTGTGTCAAATTTAAAATTAATTAAATTGACATTTATGAAAAAGAAAGATTTTGATTTTGAAGCTTTTGTAAAACAGGCTGGTGAGGAACTTCGTTCTGGAAAGCCTCTCGTTGGTGCCGAAGG
>JBBRSI010000065.1:0-7943 GCA_038245585.1 Chitinophagales bacterium | reverse complement strand
TTTAGCCAGGGAAATTTTAAAAAAGAAATAAACATTCAGTTCGTCAATACTGTTGACAAAATTCCACTGCAATTAAATGAAACATATAGTAATGATTTTGGAGAAAAATTTACTGTTTCTTCCTTTCGCTATTATATTTCCAATATCACTTTATTGGATGAAAAAAATAATTTATTAGATTATTTTGAAGATCAGTATTTTTTAATAGACCAGGCTGATAGTATTTCTCAAAATATCAAATTACAAACATCTTTAAAAGAAATTACAGCGATCAATTTTATGATCGGCATAGATAGTATGAAAAATGTGCAGGGCGTACAAGTGGGGATTTTAGATCCGGCAAAAGGAATGTTCTGGGTTTGGAATACGGGTTATGTAATGGCAAAACTGGAAGGAATTTCAGATGTAGTGAATGCACCAAGATATGCCTTCAGCCTGCATATCGGCGGGTTTAAAACAGGACAAAATACGGCCCGAATTATTCAATTAAATGTTTCAAAGAACAAGGGCATTATTAAAATAAATGCAGATATTAATCATTGGTTTAAAAGCATAAATGATCTTCCTTTAAAAGAAAACTTCTTCTGCCATGAGCCGGGAATTTTAGCAATGAAATATGCAGATAATTATGAAACGATGTTTTCTATTCAAGAAAATAATTGATGAAAAAATTGGCCATTATATTGATTATTTTTTCTTCACTTATTGCTGCGATCAGTTGGGTGAATAAAGAAAATACATTTCCAAAAACGCATCCAATTAAATTTATAATTCCAAAAGGCTGGCCAGAACCTTTATATGATTTCAAACAAAATCCCTTAACAGAAGAAGGTTTTGAATTAGGCAGAAAATTATTTTATGATGGAAATTTGAGTAAGGATGGAAATTTTTCCTGTGCCAGTTGTCATCAACAATTCGCCGCATTTGCAACTTACGATCATGCATTGAGCCATGGTTTTAATAATTCATTTTCTTTCCGAAATGCACCTGGTCTTTTCAATCTTGCCTGGCAAAAAGATTTCATGTGGGACGGTGGAATCAATCATTTGGATTTGCAGCCACTCGCTCCTATTACTGACCCGCATGAGATGGCAGAAAACCTGGATTCAATTTTATTTAAAATAAAAAATGATACGGCTTATAAAAGATTTTTTGAAGCAGCATTTGGAAAAAAAGTAATTAATACTCAACTCATCACGAAAGCAATCAGCCAATTTGTTTTGATGCTTGTAAGCGCTGATAGTAAGTATGACCGCGTGATGCAGGGGAAAGACAGTTTTAATTTGCCACAAAGATTGGGCTATGAAATTTTTCAAAAAAAATGTATTTCCTGTCACGTGCCGCCATTTTTTACAGACTTTAGTTTTCGAAATACAGGCCTTTCTTTAGATGATTATTTAAAAGATTATGGAAGAATGCGCATCACCGGAAACCCCGCGGATTCCCTGAAATTTCGTGTACCTTCTTTGCGCAATGTGCAACAAACATTTCCTTATTCACATGATGGAAGATTTGGTTATCTTGATGCAGTTTTTGAGCATTATCGCAGTAGCATTATCCAATCAAATACAACGGATTCTTTATTGAAGCATGGTATTCCATTATCCAATTTCGAGTTTGGCCAATTGAAAGCATTTTTATATACACTCACAGATTCTTCTTTTTTAAAAAATCCTTTATTTGCGCCGCCAGGAGTGAATAGAAATGTGCCGTTACCGGATATTTTACAACACACGGAAAAATAATTTGTTTATTAAAAGCATTGTACTGAAAAATGGTTGGTGATTTTTAGATTAAATACTTTATCAATTAAATTACGCAATCAAATTTCTATTTTGCCTGTCTTTGATTAACACGCACAATTACAATAAACCAGGTTCAAAAAGTTGAACCTGGTTTATATTTTTATCTATAAAGTTTTAATGACTTAAAAAATTCCTGCTTCTTACCAGCTGGCATTGATATCCCATTTTTCAAGCTCCTTAGCAACTGCGGTCAGGAAAGAAGCCCCCACACTACCATCCACGATGCGATGATCATAGCTCAAAGAAAGATACATCATATGTCGAATACCAATTGTGTCACCCAATTCCGTTTCAATCACAACTGCCCGCTTCTTAATAGCGCCCACAGCCAATACCGCTACCTGTGGCTGATTGATAATTGGCGTTCCCATTAAACTGCCGAATGTGCCCACATTCGTTAAAGTGAAAGTGCCATTTTGTGTATCATCCGGGCGAAGTTTATTATTGCGTGCATTGTCGGCGAGTGAATTTACTTTTTTACTTAAACCAACTAAGTTTAAATAATCAGCGTTTTGAATAACCGGCACAATCAAATTACCACTTGGCAATGCTGTTGCCATTCCAATATTAATATCTTTTTTAATGATGATCTGATCACCCACCAATGAACTATTGATGATCGGATATTTTTTGATCACGCGTGCTATACAATCTATGAACATTGGCGTATACGTGATTTTTGTACCCTCTCTTTTTTCGAAATCTGACTTCATTTTTTCACGCCACATTACCATGTTTGTAACATCTGCTTCTGCAAAGCTTGTCACATGCGGACTGATATGTTTGCTGTCCACCATATGCTTCGCGATCATTTTCCGCATACGATCCATTTCAATGATCTCTACATTGCCTGGAATACTTTTCTGCATTTGCAGACTTTCTTCTTTTTCTTCAGAAGCTGTCACAGACTGACTTACAGGCTGTGGCGCCGGAGCTTGTACTGGTACATTTCTTCCCTCAGCGACATAAGCCAGAATATCTTTTTTCGTAACACGGCCTTCATTACCTGTACCGGGAATTTTTTCCAGGTCACTCAGCGGAACGCCTTCACTTTGTGCAATATTTAAAACCAATGGTGAATAAAAACGATTCGCACCGGTATTACTAGTTGAAGAATTAGCTGCCTGAGTAGTTGTAACTTCCGGAATATAAGGCGGTGTTACTTTTATTTCTTCCTGCGGAGGAGGCGCAGCCTGCTGTGGCGCAGGTGCAGGAACTGAAACGTTTTCGCCTGCAGTTTCTACTTTTGCAATTACTTTTCCCACAGGTACCACATCATTTTCATTGAACAAAATTTCTGCAATTTTTCCTGCAACAGAGCTCGGAACTTCGCTATCCACTTTATCCGTAGCAATGTCCAGCAAAGTTTCATCCAATTCAATAGAATCGCCTACTTTTTTATGCCACTTTAAAATGGTTGCTTCCATGATGCTCTCTCCCATTTTCGGCATTACCAGGTCAATGATCGCCATATGTATTGTTTTGTATTAAAAGTATTTTAATTGTGTTTATTTAAAAAATAAACCGCGCCAAAGATAATACTTGCCGGTTAAAATTTTTCAAGTATAAACATACGCAAAAAATTAAATGCCTGCATAGCCGTCAAATGTATATTTCTTTCCCGGTCAAAGCGAACATGGATCCGTGTTGCCACAATTTTTTCTACATCACCCGCCGCGATCCAAACTGTTCCCACCGGCTTATTTGTCGTGCCACCACCCGGCCCCATAATGCCGGAAACAGCTACCGCAAAATCTGTTTTCATGGTGGACAAAGTGCCTTTCACCATTTCGCGAACTGTTTCTTCACTCACCGCACCAAATTTCTGCAGGGTTATTTCTTGTACGTTTAAAACATTTTTCTTAATGGCATTTGAATAGGCAACTATACTTCCCTGGAAAAATTTCGAAGCGCCGGGAATCATTGTCATCAAATGCGCCATATAGCCTCCCGTGCAGCTTTCAGCGGTTGCCAGTGTTTTTGCTTTGGATAAAAGTAATTTGGCCACTACTTCCTGCAACGTATTATCCGTTGGTGTCACCAGCCATTCTTTTGTACGCTCTTTTAAATCTTCAAAAGCTGTATCTAAAATTTTTGGAGAAATGCCATTTGCCGTCAGCCTTAAACGCACCATTCCAAAATTGGGTAAATAGGCCAGTTTTAAATTTTCGGGTAAAGCAATTTCAAAATCTTTTATTTTTTCTGCCATGAAAGATTCGCCAATACCATAAGTCAATAATGTTCGGTGCTGAATAGGTGGCAACTCAAAAAGATTTTTCAAAAAAGGTAATACCTGGTTTTGCATCAGGCCGTGCATTTCAAAAGGGACTCCCGGTAAACTGAAAAAATATTTTCCATTTTTTTCGAAAAGCATTCCAGGCGCGGTACCAATTTCATTTTTCAAAACGGTACAAACATCCGGCACTTCGGCCTGCTTTCTATTGCTTTCCAGCAAGGGCATTTTTCTTTTAAAAATATGTTCAAATAAATATGTCACATGTTGTAAAGTTGCTGCATCTTCCACCATTTTTCCACCAAAATAATCACATAATAATGGCTTTGTAATATCATCCGCAGTTGGCCCCAAACCCCCTGTAATAATGATGATGCACGATACACGGGCTGCTTCATCCAATGCATGCCAAATATCATCATACACATCTCCCACTGAAAATTTATGCGATAACCAAATACCATTTTCAATCAGCCTTTTCCCAATCCAGGCGCTGTTGGTATCAATCACCTGCCCGATCAAAAGTTCATCGCCGATGGTAATCACAGAAGCATTAATTTTTTCCATAAATTTTATAAAATAAGTTGCAAGATAAACACGCGGCTGAAAATTTTTATGCATTTTATACAATCATTTGAATTAAATGAAATGTAATATTGCCTGTACGTTATTAATTAGATTATGAAGAAATTTATATTCCTGTTTTTTTTATTGAACACATTCATCATATCCTTTGCACAGGAAACTTCTGATAAATTAAATAAAGCCATGGAGAAATTCCTGGCCGATCCTGCGTTAAAGCACGCCATCACCGGTTTTTACGTGATAAATGCAGGCACAGGTAAAATAATGTATAACCTGAATGGAGAAGCCGGACTTGCACCAGGAAGCACACAGAAAATTTATACTAGCATTGCTGCTTTTGATATACTGGGAAATGATTTCCAATTCGAAACGGATTTTGGTTATACCGGAAATATTGATAAAAATACTTTAAACGGAAATATTATTATTCGCGGAACCGGTGATCCGTCTCTTGGAAGTGGCCGTTTTTCGCAATCAATTCCAAATCAAATTTTTTTACACCTTTTAAATACACTGAAGCAATCCGGTATCCAGGAAATAAATGGAAAT
Organism: Chitinophagales bacterium; assembly: GCA_038245585.1. Classification (GTDB taxonomy): domain Bacteria; phylum Bacteroidota; class Bacteroidia; order Chitinophagales; family Chitinophagaceae; genus JAFDXJ01. The sequence continues at coordinate 2,771 of JBBRSI010000065.1, read as the reverse complement.
ATTCTTGTTCAAGCTTATTCTCCGGCAATTCCAGGTGCCTGGATTTGGGAAGACCTGGGCAATTATTATGGCGCTGCTTCTTCTGGATTAAACTGGCGGGAAAATGAATATGACCTGCATCTTCGTTCGGGTAAAAAAATTGGCGAACCAGTTTCCATCATTTCTGTAAATAATGATACGGCATTTCCAATGGAATTTGATAATGAAGTGACCAGTGCGGAAAAAGGAACTGGCGATGAATCTTATATTTACCTGCCATTTAATTCATCCAAATATTTGATACGCGGAACAATTCCCGTGGATGAAAATAATTTTATTGTGCATGGTGCAGTCATAGATCCGGCTGGCTATTTTGTATATGATCTCCAAAAATATTTGCGTGGCAAAATAAATTTTACTCAACAAAATTCCGGAAATTCTATCAACGATAATCGTGATACCAGTTTTCAGATTTTATACAAATATTTTTCTCCATCACTGGACAGCCTCACTTATTTTTTCCTTCAAAAAAGTATCAATTTATATGGCGAAGCTTTTTTACAAAAAATTGCTGAAGCAAAAAACAATGCGGCAACAAACGAAAAAGGTGTAGCGGCTTTACAAAATTATTGGGAAACCAAAGGTATAGAAAAATCTGCTTTGAATATTTTTGATGGAAGTGGCTTATCGCCGCAAAACCGCGTTACGCCAGCATCGATGGTGAAGGCGATGCAATATGCGAAAACCCAATCCTGGTTTCCAGCTTTTTATAAAGCCTTACCTGAATACAATAATATCAAGATGAAAAGCGGGACAATCAATAGCGTAAAAGCCTTTACAGGATATATCATTTCAAAAGATGGCAATAATTATACGTTTGCTTTTCTTGTAAATAACTATGATAACAGCATCGGAAGCATTACCGGGAAAATGTACGAAGTATTAGATGCCCTGAAATAAAAAAAGTTTTTTTTATCCGGGAAAATCATCATCCAAATATTCCCTTTCTATTTCTTCCATTTGCACTATATCCCAGGCTTCACTTTCTGATGGCGTAATATTTAATGGTTCCAGTAAATCATTTTTTTCCAAAAATTGCTGAATATCTTTCTTCAATTCACAAATGACAAAGGAAGCATTTTGTTCATAAAAAAGCATTCTTATTTCAACAAGTTTTTCAGCAGTTGCTACATCTATTTCTGCAATATTTATAAAATTCAGGATCACATTTTTAATTTCGCCTTGCAGTATTTCACGGCATAAAACATCTAATGCTCCTGTTATATTGGCAGATAAATTTTCCTGCAAAGGCGTGATTGTCGTGAATTTCTCTCTGGTATCAATTTTGAACTCCATGATTTGGTATTTTTTATTTAACATTTGTGCAAAACTGTATAAGACCTTGCATCAAATTTATTCGTTATTATTGTATAAACATATTTTAAAAAAATAAAATGGACAATAACTTTTCACCCCAGGTAAAAGAAATTATTTCGTTTTCCCGGGAAGAAGCCTTAAGACTTGGAAATGATTTTATTGGAACAGAGCATTTATTACTCGGTCTCATTCGTGAAGGTGATAATACTGCTATAAAAATTCTGAAGCAATTGAATGTGGATTTATATGAATTGCGCAAAGAAATTGAAATTGCTGTAAAAGATAAAACCGATAAAAATATTGCGAACATCAACAGCCTTCCGCTGACTAAACAAGCGGAAAAAGTAATTCGTGTTTCTGTGCTCGAACAAAAAGCATTGAAAAGCCAGCTCGTAGAAACAGAACATCTCATGCTGTCCATTCTGAAAAATAAAGATAATATCGCTACACAAATTCTCAACCAGTTTGATATTGATTACGATATTTTCCGCAATGATTTGGGCATGGTAAAAAACAGCGATATACAAAATGAATTCTCTGAAGAAAATGAAGATGAATTTGATGAAGAGAAAAAAAGTTTTGTTTCACCTACAAGAAATAAACCGGGCGCAACTGCAAAAAGTAAAACGCCTGTACTGGATAATTTCGGCCGTGATATTACGCGCCTCGCTGAGACGGGTGCACTTGACCCGATCATTGGCCGTGATATAGAAATAGAACGTGTATCACAAATTCTTTCACGCCGCAAAAAAAATAATCCCATACTTATTGGCGAACCGGGAGTTGGTAAAACGGCAATCGTAGAAGGTCTTGCACTGCGTATCGTTCAAAGAAAAGTAAGCCGTGTACTTTTTGATAAACGCGTGATCAGCCTGGATCTTGCAGCGCTTGTTGCCGGTACAAAATACCGTGGCCAGTTTGAAGAAAGGATGAAAGCCATCATGAATGAACTGGAAAAAAATCGTGATGTGATTTTATTCATTGATGAAATTCATACCATCGTTGGAGCAGGCGGCGCAAGTGGTTCACTGGATGCGAGTAATATTTTCAAACCCGCATTATCCCGTGGGGAATTGCAATGTATCGGCGCATCCACGCTGGATGAATACCGCATGCATATTGAAAAAGATGGCGCTCTCGACAGGCGTTTTCAAAAAGTAATGATCGATCCGCCTTCCGTGGATGAAACGATTCAAATACTTGAAAATATAAAATCGAAATACGAAGATTACCACAATGTGACGTACAACCAGGAAGCCATTGAAGCTTGTGTAAAACTCAGCGACCGGTATATGACAGATCGTTTATTGCCGGACAAAGCCATTGATGTTTTGGACGAAGTTGGCGCACGCGTTCACTTGAAAAATATAAATGTGCCGCTGAATATTGTGGAGTTGGAAAAAAAGATTGAAGAA
>JBBRSI010000064.1:0-8506 GCA_038245585.1 Chitinophagales bacterium | reverse complement strand
TTTGATTTGCATCGAGGTAAGTGCCAATTTGTTCCATCACTTTTTGACGGGCTTCTGCAATCTTCGAACGGTCAACGCCTTCGGATTTTAATCCTTTGCGTTCTTCGCGAAAGCTTTTTGCAGCTTCACGTATTTTTTGCACCTGGTCCTGCGTAAGATTGAGGTCTGTTTTCCAGGCTTCAATGAGTTGGGCGAATTTTCCGCCACCTTGTGTATGTTCTTTGTTGCCGCCGAACATGTTTCCAAATATTCCCATAGTATTTATTTTTTTTAAAGATAAGATATAAAAATTATTCGACATTTATTTTTCCGGTAGCTCATACCGGATCACCACTTTTGCATTTTTCTTTTCATCAGCAGACATAAAAACTTCATAGCGTTTTCCACCTGTTGTCACAACCATCAAGGCCGTATTGGGCGGAATGCTGCCGAGATTATTTGCCACCATTACAAATTCATGCACGGGCACAAACTCCGAAGCTTTTATGTTTAGTGTAATGGGTTTATTCGTTAAGCCCTGGCGATAAGCGATCACCTGGTTATTATCATAGACAGTAATGGTGTCTCCATCAATTTCCCCATTGTCAAATAATTCAATTTTTATATCAGGCGATGAAGTGATCAAAGTTTTCACCAGGTTATTACTACGTTCCTTCAAATCCTTTGGTACCGGCAGTTTCGGAAGATCAGGTTTTTGTTGTACAGGTTTTTCCGGATTAGTATTGGGTGTTTTCACTGTTTCATCAACAGGTGGATTTTCTTTTTTAGCAATCACCGGTGGCGGATTTTTTTGTGCATCTTTTTTCCGGATCTGCGCGATCAGATCATTGATTGAATTGTCATCATTGATATTTATTTGTCCTGTAAAATCAGGTAATTTTTTCTTCAATAATTTCATGGTATTCGGACCGAGGATTCCATCCGGAGTTGCGCCCAATGCCTGTTGCAATTTTACGACGTTATCATTTCTTTCCGGTTTTTGTATAACCGGCGCATTGTTTTTATTCTTTTTTATTTGTGCGATCAAATTATTGATTTGATCATCATCTTTCACATTTAAAGTTTCATCAAAACCAGGAACCTGGTTTTTCAAAGTCTTCAATGTATTTTGTCCAATAATGCCGTCAGGCGTTACACCCAGCGCTTTTTGCAACCGAACTGCATTATCATTATTGGTTATTGTTGGAATATTTTTAGGCGGCGTTTTTTTTACCAAAAAATCTTCTTTCTTAAAATCTGATTCGGGCACTTTTTCTAAATACACATCGCCCGTTCCGCAATCACCGCCATTACTTACAAACACGCTGCTGAAAGTTCCGGACAAAACTTCTTTACTGCCAATTTTCTGGTAATCCAAATAACAGGTCATCAAACAAGCTTCACTATTTGCAGCCATGCGTAGCTCCACCAGTTTGGTTTCTTTAATAGTAATGCTCTTACTTCTTTTATCAAACATGCCGGTGAGATTGGCTTTCCCATAAAACGAAGTAGAACGATAAGAATAGGTAACACCCTGCACCGCATGTTGCGCAGCACTTCCATTTAATTGGTTGATCTGCACTTCATATTTATATTGTTGTTTAAAAATTCCGTAGCCGGAACTGAATGAACCTCGCCAGATGCCGGTGACATCCTGCGAAAAAAGGGACAATGAAATAGTATAAAAAAATAGGAGTAGGGCGAATTTCTGCATATTACAAATCTACTTTTGCAGAATTGTATTCTGACCTAAGAAACAGTTAACATTTATATTTAAGAAATCTTTCGTACTTTATAAACTCTGCAAATGATTTATTATTTTTGCCCACGCAAAAATGTGCCTTTATGATAAATATTAGTTTCCCGGATGGAGCAGTCAAACAATTTGAAGCTGGTGTGAATGCTATGAACATCGCTACGTCAATCAGTGAAGGGCTTGCGCGGAAAGTATTGGCAGCTTCTGTAAACGGCGAAGTTTGGGATTTGTCAAGGCCCATCAATAATGATGCTTCCCTGCAATTGCTCACCTGGAATGATGATAAAGGAAAGTCCGCTTTCTGGCATTCTTCCGCGCACTTGCTGGCAGAAGCGGTGGAAGAAATTTTTCCCGGTGTAAAATTCTGGGTTGGCCCGCCGGTTGAAAACGGTTTTTATTACGACATGGATTTGGGCGATAAAAAAATCACGGAAGAAGACCTGGAAAAACTGGAAAAAAAAATGCTGGAACATGCACGAAAAAATGAAGTGTTTACCCGCAAAGAAATTTCTAAAAAAGATGCCATTGAATATTTCTCCGAAAAAGGCGATGAATATAAATTAGACCTCTTAAATAATTTGGAAGATGGCCATATAACTTTTTATACGCAGGGAAATTTTACCGATCTCTGCCGCGGCCCGCATATTCCAAATACTAGTTTTATAAAAGCATTGAAGCTCACAAACATCGCCGGTGCTTATTGGAAAGGTGATGAAAATAATAAACAGTTGACGCGCATTTATGGCATTTCATTTCCCCAACAAAAAGAATTGGATGCGTATTTATTAATGCTGGAAGAAGCCAAGAAACGCGACCATCGCAAACTCGGAAAAGAGCTAGGCATTTTTACCATGGATGATGATGTCGGACCAGGACTTCCTTTATGGTTACCCAATGGAACGATCATTATTGAAGAGCTGGAAAAACTGGCGAAAGAAACAGAATTAAAAGGTGGTTATAAACGCGTAGTGACGCCGCACATCGCGAAAGAAAAATTATATTTAACCAGCGGGCATCTTCCTTATTATGCAGACAGTATGTATCCGCCAATGGAAATGGATGGCACAAAATATTATTTAAGAGCCATGAATTGTCCACATCATCATAAGATATTTGATGCGGAACCAAAGAGCTACAAAGACTTGCCATACAGGCTTGCAGAGTATGGAACCTGTTACCGCTATGAACAAAGTGGTGAATTGTTCGGCCTTATGCGCGTGCGTTGTTTGCACATGAATGATGCACATATTTATTGTACGAAAGAACAATTTGCGCAAGAGTTCAAAGCAGTGAATGAAATGTACCTGAAGTATTTTAAAATATTTGGTATTGATAAATATGTGATGCGTTTGAGTTTGCATGATCCTGCAAAACTGGGACAAAAATATGTGAACGAACCGCAACTTTGGCTCGAGACAGAACAGCTCGTGCGCGAAGTTTTAATTGCCACAAAAACACCTTTTGTAGAAGTGCAGGATGAAGCTGCTTTTTACGGGCCAAAAATAGATGTGCAGATTTGGAGCATCATTGGAAAAGAATTTACACTCGCAACCAACCAGGTGGATTTTTCGCAGGGAAAAAGTTTTAACCTGCAATACACGAATGCAGATAATAGCACATCAACGCCTTTAATTATTCATCGTGCACCGCTCGGAACACATGAGCGTTTTATTGGTTTTTTACTGGAACATTATGCAGGAAAATTCCCGGTTTGGCTGGCGCCAAGACAGGTGGAAATTTTACCTATTAATGATCATTGTTTGGAGTATGCACAATCCATTCGCGACCTGCTTTTGGAAAATGGTGTGCGGGCAGAAATGGATGAGCGCAATGAAAAGATCGGCAAAAAAATCCGGGATGCGGAAATGGCAAAGATCCCATATATGCTGATCATCGGGGAGAAAGAAATGAATGAAAATAAAGTGTCTTTGCGCGTGCAGGGAAAGGGCGATGCGGGTCAACAAAGCCCGGAAGAATTTCTCCAAAAAATTAAAGCAGAAATTGCTGAGCGGAAATCAGCCGAATAATATTAGTTTTACAAAAATTAAAGCAACAAATTACTCACTAAAAAACATTTAATGGCATTACCTTACAGAGGTCAGCGTTTTAATCCAAGGTTTAGCAGGCAGCAGGAGCCTGAGCACAGAATTAATGATAAGATACGCGTACCGATGGTACGATTGGTTGGAGAAAATGTGGAAGTCGGCGTTTACTCCGTGGAAGAAGCAAGAAAAATTGCCAGGCTACAAGAGATGGACCTGGTGGAGATTTCACCCAATGCAGACCCTCCGGTTTGCAAAGTAATTGACTATAAAAAATTCCTGTACGAGAAGAAGCGGAAGGAAAAAGACATGAAGGCCAATGCCAAGCAAAGCGAGGTAAAAGAAATTCGTTTTACGCCCAGCACGGATGATCATGACTTTGATTTTAAAGCCAAGCATGCGGAGAAGTTTTTAAAAGATGGCAATAAAGTAAAAGCCTATGTGCAATTCAAAGGCCGGGCGATCATGTTCAAAGAGCGCGGGGAACTGGTACTTTTAAAATTCGCAGAAAGGCTTTCCGAATTTGGCCAGCCCGAAGCATTACCAAAATTAGAAGGGAAAAGAATGTTGCTGATGCTCACGCCAAAATCCGGTAAGAAGAAGAAGGAAGTGGCGGAATAATAACTTTTTTGATTAATAGAGAAAACGCCGGGAGGCGTTTTTTTTGTGGGATAATATAATTAAATCAGACGCCCTATCGGCTGGTGTCTCCACCAGCCGAAACTCTATTCTCTATAGTGAGTAACCATATCAAATTCATCTTTTCTCTCAATATAAAATTTAGCGATTCTCCGTTTATGTTTTTCGGGATATGTACTTAATTTCAATTTCCTATCGGCTGGTGTCTCCACCAGCCGAAACCTAATCTCTATAATGAGTAATCATACCAAACTCATCTTTTCCTTCAATATAATATTTAGCGCTGCTCCATTTATATTCTTCGGGATATGTACTTAAATTCCATTTTTCTCTAACAGGATTATTATGAATATACTGAAGCTTGCTGAGAAAAATTTTTTCTGTAGAAATACCAATTGCGAGTGGATCTCTTTTCCAAAATTGATATTGCCTGTCATGTTTATCTGATTTATATAACTGCAATTGATTTGTCTGTATAAGATGTTTTTTAAATGCGTGGGCAGTGAATTTCAAAAAACTTCCTGCCGCACTTTCTTTGCCATTTTGATTAATAATATACCACAACAAATGAATATGATTCGGCATAATAACGAAGCCATATAATATCACTAATTCTTTCTTCACTAAATATTGAAGTGAAGCAATGACAATATTTTTCAATGAATCATCGGCTAATAAATAACGAAATTGATGAATAGTCGCTGTATAAAAATAGCAATTATGACTCGATGTTTGACCTTGCCTGTGATGAAGCATATTCATTCTACAATATAATATATATTTATCAGTTTCGGCAGGTGGAGACACCAGCCGATAGGAGAATTTCGGTAGGTAGGGACATCCGCCGATAGGAAATAGTTTTAATTTCGCGTTATCATGCTCCAATTTATCCGAACCAATTCCCAGAATAAAGACTTTAAAGTTCTTGTAGAAAAACTGGATGCAGAATTAAAAATCCTGGATGGTGATGAACATTTATTTTATGCGCAGTTGAACAAAACAGATGACATCAAACATGTAGTCCTTGCATTTGAAAATGAACTATGTGTTGGTTGCGGCTCGATCAGGGAATATGAAAAAAATGGCATGGAAGTAAAGCGAATGTATGTGTTGAATACACATCGAAATAAAGGAATTGCTTCAATGGTATTAAAAGAATTAGAAGATTGGGCCAAAGAATTAAAATATGATTTCCTGGTTTTAGAAACAGGTCTCAAACAACCCGCCGCCATGCATTTATATGAAATGAGTGGTTTTGTAATTATTCCAAACTATGGAAAATATGAAGGCATGGGAAATAGTGTTTGTTATAAGAAAATATTGAAAAAATATTGATTCATTGCCGGTCAGGCGACCGGCAATGGCGGAGCCGCTGTTGGTCGCCTGACCAACAGCATTTGAAATCAATTATTTTTTCGAATTACTTTGATTGAACTTAATAAACGTTCTTAAAATTTTACTACCAGTTTTAAATTTATTCCATTTTTTTTTCAATATTATTAACGCCATTGCCGGTAAGGCGACCGGCAATGGCGTTAAGTTTCGGCTGGTGATGACACCAGCCGATAGGAGAATTCCGGTAGGGGATGACACCAGCCGATAGGTAAATTTCAGTAAGTGTGGACTCTAACTTAATGGGAAACTTTTTTAGGACAAGTCAGTTTCCCCATCACTTCATATTACTTATCTTTGCTTCTTAAAAATATTTATCCTTGCCAACAAAATTTTCAAAAGAAACATATTTATACTGGTATAGCCAGATGGCATTGATTCGCCAGTTTGAACTGAAAGCGGAAGAAATGTATAAAATGGCCGGAAAGATCCGCGGCTTTTTTCACGCCTATATCGGCCAGGAAGCAATAGCAGCGGGCTGCATGACGGCAACGCGCCAGGAAGATCCGTTCATTACTGCTTATCGTGATCACGGTCTCGCAATTGCTAAAGGCGTTACGCCGGATGCAGCAATGGCGGAATTATATGGTAAGGCAACTGGTTGCGCAAAAGGTAAAGGTGGCAGCATGCATTTTTTTGATAAAAAAAATTATTTCTTTGGTGGACATGGAATTGTAGGCGCACAAATCGGAACCGGTGCAGGACTTGCATTTGCAGAGAAATATAAAAATACAGATAACGTTGTGCTTTGTTTTTTCGGTGATGGTGCTGCGCGGCAGGGAATCCTGCATGAAACTTTTAATATGGCCATGCTCTGGAAATTACCCGTGGTTTTTATTTGCGAAAATAATAATTATGCCATGGGTACATCTATTGAACGTACCTCTAACGTGATTGATATTTATACTTTGGCGGATGCGTATGATATGCCGGCTGATAATGCAGATGGCATGAGTGCAGAAGCGGTGCACGAAGCCATTTCCCGTGCCGTTAAAAGAGCCCGCGACGGAGATGGACCTACATTGCTCGAAATGAAAACGTATCGCTATAAAGGCCATTCTATTTCTGATCCGCAGAAATACCGTACGAAGGAGGAAGTGGAGGAATACAAAACGAAAGATCCGATTGATATGATCCGTCATACTATTCTGGAAAATAAATTTGCTACAGAAGAAGAATTAGCTGCCATAGATAAAAGTATAAATGAAAAAGTGGAAGCAAGTGTACAATTTGCCGAAGAAAGTCCATGGCCGGATATCAGTGAATTGACCAAAGATGTGTATGAGGACAAGGATTATCCATTTATAACGGATTAGTTATGGTTTCCATTAACGATTATTTCTAAAAAAAAATTCTACTTTTTAATTTTGAAAGCGCACCTTTGCCGACAAATTTAAAAGTTAACAATACATTCCGATATGTCTCAACATACCCATAAGCCCGAGAAACATCATGAAGACCCGCTGCACAAACTGCAGGGAACCTGGATGAAATACCAGAAACCTTTGCTGATCGCTATCGTAGCGATCGTGGTAATAGTTGGAGGTTGGTATTTTTATGAAACACAGGTGGCACAACCCAAAGAAGACCAGGCAACGAATGCGATCTTTAAAGCAGAAGAAAATTTTGCCATGGATTCTATCAATGCAGCACTGAATGGAAATGGCTCAGATAAAGGATTCTTGTATATCATGAATAATTATGGCGGCACGAAGCCCGGCCAACTTGCAAAATATTATGCAGGTATTTGTTATTTAAAACTAGCTGATTTTAATAAGGCTGTAGAATATTTATCTGATTATCATACAGACGCTGCGCAAATTCAAATGATGGCGTATGGCAGTCTGGGTGATGCATATAGCGAGTTGGGAAAAAATGATGATGCGATAGCAAATTATAAAAAAGCTGCTTCCACTTTTCCTTCGGATGAATTGAATTCTGCTGAATATCTTTTCCGTGCAGGTTTGAAGCTGGAAACTTTAGGTAAAACAAAAGAAGCATTGGATACATATAAAGAATTAAAAGATAAATTTCCAAAGACAAACCGCGCCTATGAAGCGGATAAATATATTTATCGCCTAAGTATTGAACCAAATGATTTAAGCACCAATTAATGGCGGGCGATGGAAATACGATATTGCAAAAAGGCATTCCTGATTTAGGGGATGCCTTTATAATTATTGTCAAAACCGAATGGAATGAAACTATTACCGGTAGGCTCGAAGAAGGTGCTGTGCAAGTGTTGAATGAATATAAAATAAAGCATCACACGATCGTGGTTCCGGGTGCAATTGAAATTCCCTTCGCAATTCGCGCATATACATTGTCGGTGCAAAAACAACCAGATGCATTTATCGCTTTTGGTGCAGTGATCCGGGGTGGCACGCCTCATTTTGAATATGTGTGTAAATCAGTCACAGAAGGTATTTCAGCGCTTAATCTAACTTTAGAAATGCCGGTTATTTTTGGAATACTCACGCTGGAAAATATTGCGCAGGCAATGGACAGGACCGGCGGTAAAGAAGGAAATAAAGGAGAAGAAGCAGCCATCACGGCAATTAAAATGATCCACCTGAAAAGGCAATTAAATGATCCCGGATTTTTTGAATAAAAATGAAAGTACAAATTTTTATACCTTGTTTTATAGACCAATTATATCCTTCTGTAGGATTTAATATGGTGAAAGTTTTGGAAAAAG
>JBBRSI010000063.1:0-8634 GCA_038245585.1 Chitinophagales bacterium | reverse complement strand
TAATAGCTAATTGATGCAAACCACCATAAGTAGAGATTTCATAATGCTCTACTTTTTGGGCAGCTAAAATCAATCCCACATCGCGTGTTGCAGTGCCTTCTTCAGTGTCTTCAATTATAGATGCCCCTTCTTTAGTTATACCTTCCATCGCTTCGCATTTTTTGGCCTGTGCTTTTTTACCCATGGCTTCAAACGCCTGCTCCAGGCGGCTTACATGCGTTTTTGTTACGTCGAGATGATCCTGGAATGCATTCTTCAATTCTGTTGAAGTCGCTGCTTTCATCATTTTAGGTAATGTTTTTACTAAATGTTTTTCAGCCCAGTAAATGTCCTTCAACTCGTCAATGAAAAAATCCTGGAGCATGGAATCATTCGCGCCTACGCCCATTCTTCCATTTGATTTTGTGTTGGTAGATTTTTTTTCTGCCGATTTTTTTGAACTTTTTTTTGTGTTCGATGCTTTTGCCATTTTCTTAGGTTTTATTTTTTTAAAATTTTAATTCTGTTATTAAAAATATTCAAGCTTTATACCAAATTTATTTTTCATTGGGATGTGATTTCTTTTCCCTGCCTGCTTTTTTTTGATTGTACCTGTTTTCTGCTTCTTCAATAGAATGCGATACTTGCATATCATTATCTTTCTCTGTTAAATCACTCAGGCGTTCATAATATTTCCTTATAATTTTCATTTCATCTTCACTCAGGTCTTCAACATCTACCAGCCGGTTACTCGAAAGTTCACTGGATGCAAGTAGTTCATTGAGTTTTAACTGTATGGCCATAGAATCTTTATTCTGTGATTTTTGAATTAAAAACACCATTAAAAAAGTGATGATTGTGGTACCTGTATTGATCACCAATTGCCAGGTTTCAGAGTAATTAAAAATAGGCCCCGTTGCCGCCCAAACGATTACCAGTGCAAATGCACTTAAGAAAGCAGGTGTACTGCCGGTTGCTGTAGAGACCTTTGCAGAAAATCGTTCGAAGAAACTTTTCTTAATTTTTTTCTTAGCCATAATTTAAGTTTTATAGTTGATTTTTATAAAAATTTTACATTAGCATTACTACTCAAATGAAAAGCCTTAAATTTTTAAGTGAAAATTTTTCTTAAAGCATTTTACAACGGGGAAAAAAATACTCAAATCTGCCGATGCGGGAATTTTTTGCTACCAAATTTTAGTTTTCCCGCCTTTAACAGCTTTCATTTTTTCTAAATCCCAACTATATAAATTGAATATTACAGACATGCATGATTTAAAAATCTTAAATCCAAAATCTATAAATCTTAAATGAATTACTGGCATATATTTTTCTTTACAGATGGGAAATAAATTATATTAATTATGGAATCAAAAGACAACATAGAAATTTTAAATGATCTCGTAAAGATCAATAATGACAGGATACAAGGTTATGAACGCGCATTAGAAGATCTGAAGCACGTAGATAATGCCCTGTTGAAGGAAAATTTAAACCAACTTTTTTTAAGTTTTATTGATCAAAGCAGGAAAATCAGGAATGAATTGGGAAATGAAGTACAAACGCTCGGCGGTACAATGGAGGATGATTCAACAACCAGTGGTAAAATCTACAGGGGATGGATGGCAGTGAAAGCAGCTTTTACGGGGCATGATGCAAACTCTATTTTGTCTAGTTGTGAATTTGGAGAAGATGCGGCCCAGAAAGCTTATCATGATGCACTTTCAGAAGATTTACCTGCCTACCAGTCAGAGATGATTCAGTCTCAGAAAAATTCCTTGAAATCAGCTCATGACAAAGTGAAATCTTTGCGTGATGATCGCGAATAGGATTCTTAATAAATGGAAAAAATCAACAGGTTATTCAACTGTTGATTTTTTTATAATTTTGCGTCACAATTTTTGTTTTGAACCAGGAAACCACACCAGCGCAGCAGTCCAGTTTTTTTAAAAAAATGCAAACCATTTTTCATATTCAAAAAGCCCGGATTATTTTACCAAACATACTTTTTGCAGCATTACTTGGAGTGATGATTTCCGTTTCATTCATTTCTTATAACCGTATTATTTCACTCAACGAAACAAATGCTTCTATTGCGCATAATAAGGAAGTGAATCTTCGTTTAAATCAAATTCTTATATCGCTGTTAAACGCTGAAACGGGGCAACGCGGATTTTTGTTAACGCACGATAGTGATTTTTTAAAACCATTTAACGGATCACAGGCTAAAATTAATAGTTTAATAGATAGCCTTCAAATTTCACTCGCAGGGGATAGTACACAACGACAAAACCTGGAAGTGCTAAAAAGCCTGGTAGCAACACGTTACAAGATATTTGCTATTTTACCACAACGATTGCTTGATGAAGATTCTATACCTGCTGACAGGTCAAAATATTTGAATAATGGAAGGAGTGTAATGGGCCATGCGCGCAGCCTGATCGCACAAATGGGCAGTTATGAAAATAATGCGTTGGCCAATAAAACACCTTCCCGCGACCAGGTCGCTTTCATCACGCCATTTTATAGTTTATTGTTTTCCATTATCGGGATACTCATAGTCACTTTTGCTTATTTTAGGCTGAAAAGAGAAATAGAATTGCGTGTGGTCGCGGAAAATAATTTAAACGAGATAAACAGGGAACTTTCCATTAATAATGCCGAATTATCTTCTTTTAGTTATGTGGCTTCGCATGACCTGCAGGAACCATTACGAAAAATTCAATCTTTTGGAAATCTTATCATCAACCAGGAAAAAGATACTTTGTCGGAAAAGGGAAAAGATTATATGGTGCGTATTAATAATGCAGCGGCGCGCATGCAGGAATTGATAATCGCATTGCTGAGTTATTCCAGTACCAATGTAAAAAATATTCCCTTCATTCCCATCAGCCTTGATAAAATTTTGAATCATGCCAAAGAAAATTTATCTGATATTATTGAAGAAAAACAGGTGCACATAGAATCGCAGCCATTACCGGAAGTACATGGCGTGGAAATACAGGTAGCCCAGGTTTTTTCAAACATTCTTTCTAACGCAATTAAGTATGCAAAAAATGATGAGCCCTGCAAGATTGTTATTACCTCGGAAAAAACACAGATCGGCGATAATGTGATGGAGAAATATTTAAACCAGCAATATTGGAAGATCAGTTTTCACGACAATGGAATTGGTTTCGATCAAAAATATGCGCAACGGATTTTTGAATTATTCCAGCGCCTGCACGGTCGTGAAAAATATGCCGGAACCGGCATCGGCCTTGCCCTTTGCCAAAAGATCATGTTAAATCATAATGGCTTTATTTCCGCGAAATCTGAGCCTGGCAAGGGGGCAACTTTCGAAATATATTTTCCTGAAAAATAAAAATTTTTATACTAAAACTTTAGATTAATTTAGTAGCCTAATTAAAATTATGCCCCTCCGACATAAAAACATTTTGATGGTTGACGATGATGCAGATGACCAGTTACTTTTCGAAAATGCTTTACAGGAAATTGATGCCACTATACATTGCGAGATCGCCAATAATGGCATAGAAGCGCTTGAAAAATTAAAAACCTTTGTTCCTGATGTGGTTTTCCTGGATCTGCATATGCCAATGATGAATGGTATGGAATGCCTGGCCGCAATGAAAAAAAATAAGAAGCTGGCAAATATTCCTGTCATTATTTTCACTACGACCAATGATAAAGTATCCATCTCCACTACAAGGGAAATGGGTGCCACTGCATTCTTTCACAAACCGATAGAATTTAATAAACTCCGCAAGAAATTGCTGGATCTTTTTCAATACAATGCAGCTAATAATACACATCCTTTTACGGCTGTTTCTTTTATAATTTAAATAGCAGTTCGGGTATACATTGTTTTATTTCTTTTTATTTAAAAGCTGTACTTTATTTTTTGATACTGCATACCATCGCTATGTCTCATCATTGACTAATAAATTGATAACGGAATTTCCACCTGCTTCAATTTCTCCGCCTGTGATAATTTCAATGGAATTCAAAAATTTAAAAAAATACATTGCACCAAAATATGCACAATAGTAATTGGAATAAAAATTGATTCATAAAATACCATCTTTAGTGATTTTTTTGTCTTAAAAAATTACTTCAAGAGGTGTTCAATTATTTTGGATGCACTCTAAATTAAATCAATTAAAAAAATTAATTTTTATGAAATCTCCGGAAAAGAAAACGACAAAAAATTCTTTAAAACAAGAACAACTTTCACAGTTTTTTACAGATGCTACGGGACAACCACTCACCACCAATCAAGGCTTGAAAGTCAATGATACCAACAATTCATTAAAAGCAGGAGAGCGCGGCCCAACCTTACTGGAAGATTTTTTACTACGTGAAAAAATAACCAATTTTGACCACGAAAGAATTCCTGAACGCGTTGTACATGCACGTGGAAGCGGGGCGCATGGCTATTTTGAATTGTATAAAAGCATGAACAAGTTTACGAAGGCAGGAATATTCAATGATACAACCAGGCGGACTCCATTGTTTGTACGCTTTTCTACAGTTGCCGGTTCCAAAGGTTCTTCAGACCTCGCACGTGATGTGCGTGGCTTTGCTGTAAAATTTTATACAGAAGAAGGAACCTGGGATCTGGTGGGAAATAATATGCCCATATTTTTTATACAGGATGCCATGAAATTTCCGGACCTGGTGCATGCAGTAAAGCCCGAACCAAACAAGCAAATTCCACAGGCTGCTTCTGCCCATGATACTTTTTATGATTTTGTTTCGCTTAGTCCCGAAACTTTACACAATCAAATTTGGGCAATGAGTGACCGCGCAATTCCGCGGAGCTTTAGAATGATGGAAGGTTTTGGTATTCATACGTATCGTTTAATAAATGAAAAAGGAAAATCACATTTTGTAAAATTTCACTGGAAACCTTTACTGGGCGTACATTCTGTAACATGGGATGAAGCCGTAAAAATAAGCGGTGCTGATTCTGATTTTCTTCGCCGCGATCTTTGGGATGCTATTGAGAGCGGCCAGTTCCCTGAATGGGAGCTCGGATTTCAAATTGTACCGGAAGAGGATGAGCATAAATTTGAATTTGATTTACTGGATCCGACAAAATTAATTCCGGAAGAAATGGTTCCTGTAACAATAGTTGGTAAAATGACATTGAATAAAAATCCGGAGAACTTTTTTGCAGAAACAGAGCAGGTTGCATTCCTCCCGGGCCATGTTGTTCCCGGTATAGATTTTTCCAATGATCCGTTATTACAAGGCCGGCTTTTTTCCTACAGAGATACACAATTATCCCGGTTGGGTAGTCCTAACTTTCACCAGATTCCCATCAACAGGCCAGTAGTAGAGCACCATAATAATCAGCGTGATGCACACATGCAAATGAGTATTCCGAAAGGACAAACAAATTATTTTCCAAATACATTGGGTGGCGGTTGCCCGCATCTTTCTTCAATGTCAGAAGGAGCTTTTCATTCGTATGAAGAAAAAATTGACGCCCGGAAAATACGCACAAGAAGTGAAAGTTTTAGTGATCATTTTTCACAGCCTGCGCTTTTTTACAGAAGTTTAGCTGCCTGGGAAAAAGAGCATGTAGCACAGGCATATATTTTTGAATTGGGAAAATGTATGCATGATCATATCAAACAAAGAATGCTTTGGATGATAAATCAAATAGATGAAGGATTAGCACAAAAGGTGGCGGCTGGATTGGGTTTAGATATTCCTGATACTATTGACCAGCCGATAAACCAGGCGATTGGCGCAGATGCAGATGTATCCAAACAACAGCCTGGTCCGAGAAAAAATTATCTGGATGTTTCTAAACCTTTAAGCCAGGCTAACACTAAATTCGATTCCATTGCCACGCGTCATGTAGCTTTTTTAGCCGCAAATGGAGTGGATGCTTTGAATTTGGAAAAAATGAAAATGGCGTTGGAAAAAGGTGGGGCGGTTGTAAAAATTATATCTCCAGTTGGGGGAATGATTACCGCTGCTAAAGGTAAAAAAACTTTTAAAGTGGATGCATCTATCAAAACAACTGAAAGTGTTTTATATGATGCCATTTATATTCCGGGTGGTGAAGATTCTGTAAACTTATTATTGGGCGAAAGTAAATTTATTAAGTTTATAAATGAAGCTTTCAAACATTGCAAGGCTATCGCTGCAGATGGAGCAGGAAAAAAATTAATAGACGCCACTTTTGTAAAAAAATATACAAAAGATAAAGCAGTACATATAGATGAATCTCCTGCTAATTTTATAGCAAGTATCAAACAACACCGGAACTGGGACAGGAGCAAGGTCGCAGAAAAAGTACCTGTATAAATTTTATTTATGAAGAGAAAATCCCTTTGAAAAAAGGGATTTTTTTTTGAATAAATTTAAGCTACAGTATTTAAGATTGTCTCATCCTGCAAAATAGATTCATTCATTTTCTGCATAATTTTTTCGGAAGCGGCTTCGCAAAAATCCAGACCGGAGTAATCCGGATTTACGCCGGCGATATAGGGAACAGCCATGATAAATAAACGCGGATTCGCTACGCCATAAATATCCAATGCCTGGAAAAAATCATTGATATTGATGCCGGGCACTTGTAAAAAATAATCACCTGAAGTTTCCTGCATTACCAATTCATTTCCGTTCTCTATTTCCTTTTGTGCCGCATCTGCAGAAGAAAACCGCAGGTAAGCAGCACTCAAAGTTTCTTTATTTTTTAAACCTTCGAATGGAATTTCATTATATAAAAATGGCTTTTGTCCCATCGCATCAATAAACATTTTATAATGAGTGGATATTTCTAAATCATTTTCATCTTTATATGTGTAGATGCAACCGCCTTTGTCACCGGGAATCACCGTACTGCCTGAGTCTACAGCGATAATATCGAGCAAATCTTTTTCATGCAATGCCATTAATTCACGCGCAGAACTTTGCGGTACAAAAGCAATGATCACAGAGATCAGTGGCATCATTATTTTTTTTAGCCGAAGCATATCTTCCGCAGAAAAATGTTTTGCCGGATAATTCATTGCATAACTTAGTTCTGCTAATGTTTCTTTCCATATAACAGATTCATGCTTTTTAATAGATTTTTCCGCTTCGCGGTATTCTGCTGCAAGTAAAGTAAACGCGTTTACTTTTTTTCGTTGCGTCAACATGTACGTAGCAAATCCTTCTATGGACATATCTTTTACCTGCTCGAATAATTCCGGTTGCTCTTCTCTAAGTACATTTTTAAAATTCAAATCATACACATAATCCAGTGGCACGAAACCATTATTTTTTTTCTTAACTTCTATAATTTCTGCTTCACTTAAAACATGTGCCGGCATCAAATGTGTATCTTTTAAATGAAAGCGCAAAGCTGGCAACAAACCACCCAGGGAATGTAAAATAATTTTGAAGCCTTTACTTTTTTCATGTAAAGAATAAGCATACGTGCCGTCTTCTTTTTTGCTAAACTGCCCGTTCAAATGTGCTAAAGTGCGCACTGCATCAATAGCTGTAAGCGAAGCGCCGCGTATCGCAACAGGAAAATTTATTTGCTGCGCAAATTTTTGTGGCGGGTATGGAGAATCAAACCAATTTTTTATTTTTTTCTCTGTTATACATGGCCAGCTATGCCCTGTACATATTACCGCTATATCCATTAAAAAATTTTCACTGGCTGTGGTTATTTTTATTTGTTGTTTTTTTTCAACATTCGAAATATCTGTAACTTTTGTATTTAAGTGAATGATCGTTTTTAATTTTATTTTTTTTGCTTCTGAGATCAATAAATTAAACTGTGCCGACAAATATTCTCCAAATAGTAAACGTGGCAACACTTTGTATTCATTAAACTCTGAATCTTTAATATCAAATTTTTTGAGTACTTCTCCTGGAGCAATAGTTATCCAATCTTTTATAGGTGTTTTTATTTCAGGAATCTCGTTGTCAGATACATTTGTAATGTGTTCTTCGGAAGATCCGTATTGGCTGTAAGGCATACCTGCACCCAGTTTATCATGTTGCTCAAAAATGTGAACCTCCACTTTGGAAGGAGCTGATTCTACAATTCTTTTATACATAAAAAGGGCGGCAGGCCCACCACCAACTAAGGCAATTTTCTTCATATTATCAATTTTCGAAAAGAGATAAATAAGTATAATCATGCCAATAAATCATGCATATTTCTATAATTTATTGGCAGAAAAACTGTGTAAGAATTGCCCCTGTTATTTATTCGTGTTGTATAAAAATCCACAAGTATAAAGTGCAGTGAAAAATAACAGTTGAAAACGAACAATACACAGATAGCATGGTCCGGAGGAACATTTTGTGGGTAGCACATTTCAATTGTGGAGGTATCGTTCCGAAGGAACGTTTTATGTGTAGAATATTTCAATTGCGGAGATATCGTTCCGGAGGAACGTTTTGTGTATGAATTTCTTCATACTGGAAAATTGTAAATAGTTGCACGAAGGAAATTTCGCAGAGTTGAACGGAGAACCACGGAGTTGCAAGCAGCGCAGAGTATGCTCAATAAAGTGTGTCAAATTTAAAATTAATTAAATTGACATTTATGAAAAAGAAAGATTTTGATTTTGAAGCTTTTGTAAAACAGGCTGGTGAGGAACTTCGTTCTGGAAAGCCTCTCGTTGGTGCCGAAGG
>JBBRSI010000062.1:0-9002 GCA_038245585.1 Chitinophagales bacterium | reverse complement strand
TTTGGCAATTGCATGCCGGATGATTTCATAAGCCGGGTCTTCTTCATTTGTAGAAATGATCACGTTGGTTAAATCATTTGATAATGGCGATAAATTGAAATCTATTATTTGTGATTGATTTTTTACAACTACATTTTTTTCTACACGTGTATAACCCACATATTGCGCAATGATCGTGTAGTCACCAGCCTGTAATTGCATGACATATTTTCCATCTTCATTGGCCGTAACACCTTTGCCCGAATTTTTCAAAGTGATGGAAGCAAATGGCAGTGGCTTGCCATCCGGCCCGGTAATTTTACCAGAAATTTGCTGAGCGGATACTTGTAACACGATGCATATAAAAAAGGCGCTTGCCAGTAGTTTCATTTGAAATTTTTATTATTAAAAACGGAAAGTAAAGCAAAAAAGATTTTGCATGAAAAATATAAAGTAATGTAATGTACTTTAGTAAAGTTTAAACATTTAATTTTTTTATTGTTATTTTGCCTTTCCAATGATACCGGTATTGTATGTTTGAAAATTTACCACCACTACTGCAAACTTTTCTCCTGATCATTCCATCTACTTTTATGGCGTTATTCCACGTGGTAAATCCCATCGGTTCGGGCGTTTTATTTCTTGGTCTTACGCCCAATACACCCAATACTTTGCGCAAGCAAATGGCCAGGAAAATTGCATTTAATTCGGGTATTATCCTGATGTTTACTGTTGTGGTCGGAATTTTTATAATGAAACTTTTTGGCATCACTATTCCAATCGTGCAAATGTGTGGCGGCACCATGATCCTCACCATGGGCTGGCGTTCATTGCAGCAGGATGATTCTGTAAATGAGAGTGACAAGAAGAAATATTTGAGTGACCAGATTAATGTAGAAGATCATACGAACAAAGTTTTTTACCCATATACCTTTCCTTTTACTGTTGGTCCGGGAAGTATTGCAGTTGCACTCACGATCAGTGCGGAAGGACTTGGCGGTAAAACGCATGAATACATTATGCATTATACCGCATCAGCAATCGCCATACTTTTAATAATGCTCAGTATATATATTTGTTTTAGTTCAGCGGATTATTTTGTATCCAAAGCATCAGAGCAGGCGAGGCGTGTGATTATGAAAATACTTTCTTTTGTATTGCTTTGTATAGGCGGACAAATTATTATGAATGGTGTTACAGAGTTTGTAAAGACATTTATGTGAGTATATATCTTAGCTAAGTTTTTTCTCTTCTCTTTTTAATAAATCAAAAATTCGAACAATGAAACAATTGAAAAAGTTTTTTGCAATTTCCGCATTTCTTTTCATGACTGCATGCAGCAGTAGTAAATCCATTCAAACCGTTTATACAGCGGCACAACAACAAGCACTGACACCTGACCGTGTCTTGCAAAATCTTAAAGATGGCAATAGCCGTTTTGTTCAAAATGATATGCTGAAAAGGTATCCTGTAAAGCAGGCACAGGCAGCATCTGCCGGGCAATACCCCGAAGCCGCGGTCATTTCGTGTATTGATAGCCGTATTCCGGTGGAGCAGGTTTTTGATGCCGGCATTGGTGATATGTTTGTGGGTAGAGTTGCAGGAAATTTTGTGAACACAGATTTACTCGGCAGCCTGGAATATGCGTGTAAAGTTTCCGGTGCAAAACTCATTGTGATTTTGGGACATAGTTCATGCGGTGCGGTGAAGTCCGCCATTGACCAGGTAAAGTTGGGCAACATTACTGCACTGCTTTCCAATATTCAACCAGCTATTGCTTTATCTCAAAATTTCCAATATGATAAATCTTCCAAGAATGATGCATATACAGATCTTGTAGCAAAAAATAATGTGCTTCACACAATTGAAGTCATCAAACAAGATAGTCCTATCTTAAATGATATGTTGCATAATGGAACCATTAAAATCGTTGGTGCCATGTATGATATAAAAACTGGGGTGATTAGTTTTATAGAGTAGAAATTTTTTTATAATATTTCCTTTACCACATTCCTGATGATCGACGGTTTGCCGAGTGTATAATAATGTAAAACAGGTGCGCCGAATTTTATCAGCTCTTTGCTTTGTGCAATGAGCCATTCAGTACCGGCGATCTCACAATCTTCATCGGTCTTACATTTTAGAATGGCTTCTGACAAATCATTGGGAATGTCCACGTGAAAAATACGCGGAAGAAATGATAATTGTTTTTTACTGCTGATGGGTTTCAATCCCGGGATGATAGGCACATTAATTCCATTCTTGCGACAAGCATCTACAAAGTCAAAATATTTTTGATTGTCAAAAAACATTTGTGTCATGATGTATTCTGCACCAGCATCTACTTTTTGTTTCAGCCTTTTTAAATCAACATCCTTATTTGGCGCTTCGTAATGTTTCTCTGGGTAGCCGGCCACGCCTATGCAGAAATTTGTTTTGCCACCATTGCGGATATCATCGTCTAAATAAATACCGTGATTCAAATTGGCAACCTGTTTTAAAAGATCAATTGCATACACATGACCACCCGGTTCAGGATCAAAAAATGATTCATTCTTTGCAGCGTCACCGCGAATGATCAATACATTATCAATATCGAGAAAGTTGAGATCGATCAATGCATCTTCCGTTTCGCGCATGGCGAAACCCCCACAAATAATATGCGGCACAGCATCAATTTTATAATGGTTCATGATGGCGGCGCAAATGCCTACTGTGCCGGGCCTTTTGCGGATCTCAATTTTTTCAAAACTGCCATCTGCTTTTTTCTTATACGCCGTTTCACTGCGGTGATAAGTAACATTTACCCAGGATGGTTTAAATTCCATGAGAGTATCCAGGTGCTCATAAATAGAGCCAATGCTTTTACCTTTTAAAGGAGGTAAAATCTCGAAGGAGACCAGGGTTTTATTTGCCTGCGCTATATGTTCAGTAATCTTCATGAAACTACATGTAGTGGATTAAATGTATAAATTGTGATGCAAAGCAAATTAAAGGAAGTTATAATTCAAAAAATAGTTTAGTTGTTAATTGAATTAAGTTTCAAACCTTCTTACTTATTTTTGCTAAAACCATTTTCAATTGAACCGCACGATACGCACGGAGAATTTAGTAAAATCTTATAGCAACCGCAAAGTAGTGGATAATGTTTCCATCGAAGTGAAGCAGGGTGAAATTGTGGGTTTACTTGGCCCAAATGGCGCCGGCAAAACAACCACTTTTTATATGGTTGTTGGGTTGATAAAACCGGATGAAGGCCGCGTTTTTTTGGATGATGAAGACATTACCAAAATGCCGATGTATAAAAGGGCACAACTCGGTATTGGTTACCTGCCGCAGGAAGCAAGTGTATTCAGAAAGTTGTCTGTGGAAGACAACCTGATGGCGGTTTTGGAAATGACGAAATTAAAATCCGCGGAAAGAAAAGAAAAACTGGAACAACTGATCGAAGAATTTAATCTTCATCATGTGCGGAAAAATAATGGAGACAGTTTAAGTGGCGGTGAGCGCCGCCGCACAGAAATTGCGCGGGCTTTAGCGATTGATCCAAAATTTATTTTACTCGATGAACCTTTTGCCGGCGTGGATCCTATTGCAGTGGAAGATATTCAAATGGTTGTAGCAAAATTGAAGTATAAAAATATCGGCATACTCATCACAGATCATAATGTGAATGAAACTTTATCTATTTGTGATCATGCGTATTTACTCATAGAAGGAAAAATATTCAAGAACGGTTCTGCGGAAGAACTCGCTGCAGATGAACAGGTTCGTCGATTATATCTTGGAACCAATTTTGAACTCAAACGGAAAGATTGGATTTTGGAAATGGGCCGTGAAATGCGCCCAATAGCGGCAGAAGAAAAATAGGCTTTATATCATTATATTATCTACATTTAACCAAAGCAAAAGCCCATTTATTTGGATATTTCAAAATTAATTTTAAAATTTATTTGCTAAGAAAGCAATGAAAATTTTATCCCCTACCATATCAATGCTTGCGCGTATGCGCTATGCAACTATTGAAGCCTGGATGCAGAATCCCATTCAATCACAAAGGGATGTATTGCAGGACCTGGTCACTCATGCACAAAATTCTGAGATAGGAAGAAAATATTCCTTTGATCAATTATTTACTATTACCAAATTCAAACAGTCTGTTCCTATACACGAATATGAAGATCTGAAACCATATATCGAACGACTCATGCGGGGAGAACAATATCTTTTATGGAATACGCCAGTTTATTGGTTCGCAAAAAGCAGTGGTACAACCAGTGAAAAAAGTAAGTTCATTCCCATCACAGATGAAAGCTTGCAGAATTGCCATTACCAGGGCGCGAAAGATGTGCTCACACTGTATTACAACCGTTACCCGGAAAGTGATTTACTTACTGGTAAAGGTTTAGTGATTGGCGGCAGTCACCAGATCAATACTTTGAATGAAGATATTTTTTATGGAGATCTCAGTGCTGTGCTTTTACAAAATACACCTTTTTGGAGCAACTGGTTGCGCACTCCGGAATTGTCTATTGCATTGATGGATGAATGGGAAAGTAAAATAGAACAACTTGCACAAAGTACTATCCAGGAAGATGTAACATCACTGAGTGGCGTACCTACATGGACACTTGTATTGATAAAAAGAATTTTAGAGATAACAGGAAAAGCAACACTGCTTGAAGTTTGGCCCCGACTGGAAATGTATTTGCATGGCGGCATTTCATTTACACCTTATAAAAAACAATTTGAAAAATTGATAGGTGGAAAAATCAATTACCTGAATATGTATAATGCGAGTGAAGGTTTTTTCGCTGCGCAAAATGATACTTCGGATGATATGCTTTTATTCCTGCAGCATGGAATTTTTTATGAATTTATGCCGGTGGAGGAATATGGAAAAACGAATCCTAAAACGATTGGTTTAAAACAAGTGGAACTGGATAAAAATTATGCACCCGTGATTTCTACGAATGGCGGTTTATGGCGATATCTTATTGGCGATACAATTGCATTTACTTCATTGTATCCATTTAAAATAAAAGTAACAGGCCGATTAAAACATTTCATCAATGCTTTTGGTGAAGAGTTGATTGTGGACAACAGTGACCAGGCGATTTTCAGAGCAGCAGCAAAAACTGGTGCAGTAGTAAAAGATTATACTGCCGCACCGGTTTATTTTACAGACACTACAAATGGTGCACATGAATGGGTTATAGAATTTGAAAAAGAACCGGAAGATTTGAAAAAATTTATTATTGCACTTGATACATCACTAAAATCATTGAACAGCGATTATGAAGCCAAACGCTATAAAAATATTGCCATGAAAATGCCGTTGG
The DNA here is from genome assembly GCA_038245585.1 of Chitinophagales bacterium. GTDB lineage: Bacteria > Bacteroidota > Bacteroidia > Chitinophagales > Chitinophagaceae > JAFDXJ01. Next base: position 3,681 of record JBBRSI010000062.1, on the reverse strand, counting down.
TGCATCCTGCACCAAAAGGCTTGTTTGATGAATGGCTGCATGCAAAAGGCAAAATGGGTGGTCAGCATAAAGTGCCAAGGCTAAGTAATGACCGGAAATATATGGATGAGTTGAAGGTGATATGGAAAGAGAAGTTTGAGTGAGGAAATAAATCGCAATTTTTTACTCTTATGAACTAAATTTGCGTCTCTTATCAATTTTTATACATTATTTTTACTGAAAATCAATCATTTACAAACCTTCTCTAAAAAAAGTGTACTTTTTGCTTTGCTGGTAAAAATAAAGCCTGCACCTTCGCATCCCATTAATAAAAAACCCATCGGGATGGCGATGGATTTTAAAAAGAAATAATAATATGAGTAAACTTCATTTCACTACAAAACATGCGAACGAGGCTACCATACAGCGTGAATGGCACGTTGTGGATGGCACCAATCAAACCGTAGGCCGCATGTGCGCACAGATCGCCGCTATTTTACGCGGCAAGACAAAAGCCTACTATACGCCTCATGCAGATTGTGGCGATTACGTAATTGTAACCAACGCGGATAAAGTGGTTTTTACCGGTAATAAACTGGAAGAAAAGATTTATCTTGACTATTCAGGTTATCCCGGTGGACAAAAAAAGGAAACAGCTAAAAATTTGCTGAAGCGTCGTCCTGAAGTGGTTGTTGAGCGCGCTGTAAAAGGGATGCTTCCGAAAAATCGCCTCGGCCGCAGGATGTATAAAAAATTATTTGTGTATGCAGGTGATCAGCATCCGCATACTGCGCAACAACCAAAAGAATTAAAATTTTAAAACAACTGAGCGAACGCTTCGTTTAAAAAAAATTATATGGAAAAACAAAAAAATGCAGTGGGCCGCCGTAAAGAAGCCGTTACACGTATTTTCATAAATAAAGGTGATGGAAAAATCACCGTGAATGGAAAAGATTATAAAAAATATTTCCAACTTGCCTATTTGCAAAACCAGGTGGTAGCACCTTTGCAAATTGCGGAATCAATGGATAAATATGATATAAAAATCAATGCAAAGGGTGGTGGCATGAAAGGGCAGGCAGAAGCTGCAAAGCTTGGTATAGCGAGGGTTTTACTCGAAATAAATCCTGAACTCCGGCCTGCATTAAAAGAAGCCGGTCACCTTACGCGTGATCCGCGTGGTGTAGAACGCAAGAAATTTGGCCACAAAAAAGCACGTAAGAGCTTCCAGTTTTCAAAGCGTTAATTTTTACAGCAACTTTATTAAAAATATTTTTTCAAAAAGAAAGAACATACAATGGAAAACAACACTTCACTACAACAGCAATTATTGGAAGCAGGCGTGCATTTTGGACACCTGAAAAAGAAGTGGAACCCTAAAATGCTGCCTTATATTTTCGCAGAAAAAAAAGGGATACATATCATTGACCTGAATAAAACGGTTGATCATCTCCAGGAAACCGCGGCTGCATTAAAGCAAATCGCAAAGAATGGCAAGAAGATCATGTTTGTGGCCACTAAAAAACAGGCAAAAGAAATCGTAAGCGATTGCGCCAAAAAAGTAAACATGCCTTATGCCACAGAACGCTGGTTGGGTGGTATGCTTACCAATTTTAATACCGTTCGCAAAAGCGTGAAGAAAATGCAGAGCATTGAAAAAATGCTTGCAGATGGCAGCGCAGAAAGCCTTACAAAAAAAGAACGCCTCACACTGAGCCGCGATCGCGAAAAAATGGAAAAAGTATTGGGAGGTATTGCTCAATTGGGTCGCCTTCCTGCTGCAATTTTTATGGTTGATATCGGACATGAACATATTGCACTTGCAGAAGCGAAACGTCTCGGCATTACCACTTTCGGAATGGTTGATACAAACAGCGATCCCAATAAAGTTGATTATGCGATTCCCGCGAATGATGATGCTACAAAAAGTATTGCCATCATTTGCAGCTACATCACAGCAGCCATTGCAGAAGGACTGGAAGAACGTATGGCAGCAAAAGATGAAGAAGTAGAAGAAGTGGACAATGAAGCTGAAAAGAAAGCAGAACGCCTGATGGCAGAAGCAGAATCTGAAACTTCACGCGGAGGCCGTTCCCGCAGCAGCAATGCCGCACCCGGTTCCGGTCAGCCTAAGCGGAGAATCCCTGGTGGCGCGAGCCGCAGGCCACAAGGATCTACAGGTCCTGGCGGCGGAAAAAGATAATTCGCTTTCCAAATTTAATTTTTCAACCCCTGATTTATGAATGAAATTCATTCATAAAACGGTTTTATTCATTGATTTGATAAACGCTATTTTTCAAATTATAATATTATAAATTTATGTCAACACAAACACAGATCACCGCAGCAGAGATCAATAAATTACGCCAGGCAACCGGCGCAGGAATGATGGATTGCCGCAAAGCATTAACTGAAACAAACGGCGACTTTGAAGCAGCTATTGACTGGCTTCGCAAACAAGGACAAAAAGTAGCTGCGAAACGCAGTGACCGGGAAGCAAAAGAAGGTGTAGTGATCGCACAAACTTTCCCGGATAATAAATCTGGAATTATTGTATGTATAAGTTGCGAAACAGATTTCGTTTCAAAAAATGCAGACTTTGTTGCATTTGCACAAAGCATTGCTGATGCAGCAATTGCCAATAATGTTCAGTCCGCTGATGCGTTGATGGAGCAAGATGTAAATGGCTCGAAAGTAGCTGACCTCATCAATGATAAACTTGCATCAATCGGAGAAAAAATTGGTATCAGCCGTTTTGAAAGAATGGATGCGCCTTTTGTTGCATCGTATATTCATGGTGCCAACCGCATGGGCGTTTTAGTGGGCCTTTCAGAAAATTTACCGGATGCGGGAAAAGATATTGCGATGCAAATTGCAGCAATGAATCCTGTTGCAGTTGACCCTGAATCTGTTTCTAAAGAAATGGTAGAAAGGGAAAGGAATATTGTAATAGATCAAATGAAAGAAGATCCTAAAATGAAAGGCAAGCCGGAAGAAATGATCGCGAAAATTGCGGAAGGAAAATTGAACGCTTTCTTTAAAGAACAAACTTTAATGGCGCAGCCATTTGTAAAAGATAATGGAAAAACAGTGCGTGAATATTTGCAGGGAATTGATGCGAAAGCCAATGTTACTGCATTTATCAGGGTCGCAGTCGGATAAAAATAATTTTAAAATATATAAAAGGAACCCGCAAATGGTTCCTTTTTTTTATGCATTTTTGTGGAAAGAAAAATTTCTTGTACCACAATATTTTAAGACAACGCGAGGAAGTCAACGCGGAAAAGAAACAATTAATAAAGGATGGCATTAAAAATATCCGACAAGAAAATATTTCTTATAATTTTTTGGACACTAGAAATTATTGGTCTTGCCTGGTGGATTTACGATCAAAACAGCCTGTACCAAATATGGTTAGAATCATATAATAAATTAAGTTTTAATGGAGTGATTACAGATTCAGTACATTATGAACTACAACATGATATGCCAACATACAATTTTTCAAATGGTACGACACATTTTTCAGATATGAATGAAGAATATATGCAATTCATCGCAAAGTTTGGAGATTCTTTAAGTAAGGAAAGCGGCAACGATACGATATATGTTTTTAGGGAAAACGATTCCGGAAATTATGTACAAATATATCCCAGTAAACAAAATGCTGCGTCACACTGAGGAAACATTGCTTAGAAAGGA
>JBBRSI010000061.1:0-10326 GCA_038245585.1 Chitinophagales bacterium | reverse complement strand
GTAAATGCTTTTAGCATTTCATTACCTGCTGTAGCAGCATCTTGATCGTTATCATTTGCAAACGCATTTTTCATTTTTAAATAATCGCTTAATATTTCAGCTATTGAAACTGTGGCTTTTGTTTCTGGAGTGGCTGATACTTGATTAGCTGATGTATCAACAGTCATATTTGTTGATGGTGCATCGCTGGTTGTATTGGCCTTTGTGTCTGATGATGGATTATTGCATGCTGCAAAAACTGTTGTCAATATAGCGAGACTGAGAATTATATTTTTCATATTTTTTTGTTTTATGTACGATTAACAAATACAGATATTGGCATAACCCCAGGCTGCATGCAACCTGAAGTTTTACCGTTAAATTGTTACTATTTTAAAGTGTCTGTTACTTTCCCGCAGGTAAGCATCATATTACCGTAATATGGATTTTTGATGGCTGCTTCGCTGCTCAACCAATACATCTTTTTCATTGGGCAATACTGCTGGTAAACAGGCTCTGCAGATAGCTTTGCAGCTTTTGCCAATGTGTAAATATTATTGGAAAGAGTAGAAAAACTTGTACGCTGAACTTCTATTTTATTTGAAGTTGCAATGGTTTGGGCATCAGTTTTAAGTTTCTCCTGCGCCGCCATAAATGCGTTATGTTCGGCATTTGATAGTACGTTCATATCAACAGCATTGATGGCTTTTAAAAGCTCACCAGCATTCGTAGCAGCAGCTTTTGCATCACTATTTACCAACGCATTTTTGATGTCGTAATAAGAATTGAGTACCTGGGATAATTGAGTTGTTTTTGTGTTATTCTCCTGCTGTGTTGGAACAACTTGCGCAAAGGAATACTGAGTAATTATGGTTGTGAATAATGCAACTATAAAAAATATCTTTTTACCCGCCGTAATAATTGAGTTTTTGTGCTCCCCGTTTTGGCGGGGCAGGCTGTGAATCTTCGATTTCATCTTTTTTGATTTAATGTTTAAATAATAGAATACTTACACGCATGGCAATGCACTGCAGCCATGCTAAAAAAACAAACATTAAATCAAATTTGGAAACGCTGTATTAAGATACATATATCGGGAGGAGGATAAAAAAATTGAGCAATGTTTTTTTGATTTGAAAATTGTTCCCGTGCAAAAATATCAAGACCAAATACATTGGTAAGTATTGCTGTAAATACAGGAACACTAAGAATTAGATTTACGTTAGTATTAATATTTTTATCTAAACTTTGAAACTTCACAACACCATCATTGCAACAACCGTCATTTTCTGAATCTTCTTTTGAATTGTTGTGATGCGTTGCAACTTCATCGTGATGAATATGCTTATTACCATCAGCATGAACATGAACCGAAGTTTCAGTGGTTTCTTCCGTATCGTGATGAAGTGAGTTAAAACCCATATCTACACCCATCGCACATGCAAAGCCAATAACTGTATTCAATGAGAATACAGCCAGGAGCAAAGCGGCTTTTATTTTTATAGATATGTTTTTCTTCATTTCGATTTCAAAGATATTTTTTTTTTGGAGTATTTTTTTAAAATTCGGATATGCAAATTACTTTTTAACATAGCAACAAATTGATTATGCGTGATCACAATTGTAAACGTTTTAAACGCAGTGAATTTGCAATTACCGAAACCGAACTCACGCTCATCGCCGCTGCTGCAATCATAGGCGATAATAAAATTCCGAAAAAAGGAAATAAAATTCCTGCTGCCACCGGAACGCCAACGACATTATATATAAATGCAAAAAACAAATTCTGGCGTATATTTTTCATTACTGCATTACTTAATTTCTGTGCTTTTACAATTCCCTGCAGATCGCCTTTTACCAAAGTAATGGCAGCACTTTCGATAGCGACATCGGTTCCTGTGCCCATTGCGATACCCACATCTGCCTGTGCCAGCGCAGGTGAATCATTAATACCATCACCAGCCATGGCGACTATTTTACCTGCAGCCTGCAATTTTTTTATTTCATTCAATTTATCTTCCGGTAAATAGCCCGCTTTGTATCCTGATAAATTTAATTCATCTGCCACTGCTTTCGCTGTATCTGCATTATCCCCGGTAAGCATAATAACATGTATATTGTTTTTGATTAATGTTTCAATAGCCTGTTTGCTTGTCTCTTTTATTTTATCAGTTATAGTTACGTAACCTACGGCAACTTTATCTATGGAAATATAGGAAACTGTTTTGCCTGCTTTCTGTTCATTGCTTACCTGCATTTCTAAATTTGAAGTAATGGAAGAATTAGTTTCCTCCATTAATTTTTTATTACCCAATGCAACTTTTTTACCATCAACTGTACCTGAAACACCTTTACCTGCAATCGCATGAAAATCTTTCACGTCACTAAATGAAATCTTTTTCTCTTTCCCAAATTTGACAACTGCTGCTGCTAATGGATGCTCACTGTATTTATTCAATGATGCAATTTTTTGCAATAGATCAGTTTCGTTAAATCCGTTTGTTCCGATAACTTTTTCTACGGATGGTTTGCCTTCGGTTATTGTTCCTGTTTTGTCAATTATGAGTGTATCAATTTTATTCATGTTCTCAAGCGCCTCTGCATTTTTAATTAAAACGCCCGCTTGCGCTCCTCTTCCAACGCCCACCATAACACTCATTGGCGTAGCCAAACCCAATGCACAAGGACATGCAACAATTAATACGGCAATAGCATTTACGAAAGCATACACATATTTAGGTTCAGGACCAAACATCACCCATGCAAAAAATGTGAGGACAGAAATACCCACAACAATAGGCACAAAATATTTTGAAATTCTATCCGCTAATTTTTGAATGGGCGCTCTTGAACGGCTTGCATCATTGACCATTTTTATGATCTGAGAAAGCAATGTTTCTGAACCAATTTTTTCTGCTTTCATCACAAAAGACTTCGTGGTATTTATTGTTCCTGAAGTGATATTGTCGTCTATTTTTTTGTCAACAGGAATCGGTTCCCCGGTTATCATGGATTCATCAATGCTTCCTTCACCTTCCATTAATATTCCATCAACAGGAATTTTACCACCAGGTTTTATTCTTAATAAATCACCTTTCTTTATCTCATCAATGGGAATAATTTTTTCTTCACCGTTTGTAATTAATAAAGCATCCGACGGTACTAATTTTAATAATTCTTTTATAGCACCACTGGTCCTGCTGTGTGCTCTTGCTTCCAAAAGTTGACCTAACAAAACAAGTGTAAGTATGACAGTTGCCGCTTCAAAATAAACAAACACAGTTCCGCTTGCTGTTTTGAATTGTTCAGGAAAAATGGCGGGAAACAACATGGCAATAACACTGAATAAAAATGCCACGCCTGTGCCAATGCCAATCAACGTAAACATGTTCAGGTTCCATGTAATGACGGATCTCCATGCACGTTGAAAAAACATCCATCCTGCATAAAACACAACAGGAATTGATAATACCAATTGAATCCAATTCCATTTATCCTGGCTCAACATTTTTAACAACGGATTATTTGGAATCATATCGCTCATTGCAATTATTAAAATTGGAACGGTAAAGGCCACCGCTATTTTAAATTTTTTAAGCAGTTCATTATATGTATTATTTTCCTCTTCTGCTACTGGTTGCATTGGAACTAAATCCATTCCGCAGATAGGACAGGCACCAGGGGCATCACGAATAATTTCAGGATGCATCGGGCAGGTATATTGTGGTTTCTGCGCCGCAGCAGATGGTACTTTTTCCAGGTTCATGCCGCATACGGGACAATCGCCGGGCTTATCATACGTCTTATCGCCTTCACAGTGCATCGGGCAATAATAGTTTCCATCACTGTTGTTGGGGGTTTTATGAATATGAGCATGGGAAGAATTGTTTTCATTTTTTACAGCAGGCTGATGCATCGTATGGGAATCATTTTTTTCATCGATCGTATATTTGAAATCTTTTAAAGCAGATTTTAATTCAGTTGTAGGAACATGCTTGTCCATATCAATGGTGGCTTCCCCTGTTGAAAGATCAATCGAAACATTTTTTACGCCATCTACCTGTGATAACTGGCGTTGGACTGTTGCTTTACAACCGGAGCAAGTCATCCCGCTAACTAAATATGTATGTGTCATAATTAATTTATAATAACACAAAGGTATCTTGCATTAGCTGGAGGAATGTTATAGAATATTGGAAAAGATTTGTATTATTATGTCAAATAAGATCGAGCGATTTTCTGTTGCCACCTATTTTTTTGAATGCGGAGGGTGTAAGGCCGGTCACTTTTTTAAATTGTGCAGAAAGATGCGCAACGCTGCTATAGCCCAGCTTCCAGGCAATTTCACTGAGGTTAATTTCATTGTAAATCAGCCATTCTTTTACTTTCTCAATTTTTTGCAAAATAAAAAACTGTTCAATAGTAATGCCTTCTACTTCCGAGAACAATTTTGAAAGCTGGCTATAATCTTTGTGTATTTTTTGTGTAAGAAAATCAGTGATACTGAAATGTTCTTTTAAGTCACCACCCTGAACTTTTTGAATAAGCAGGTTTTTTATTTTTTCAATTTGCTTTTGTTTTTGATCATCTAATAATTCAAATCCCAATGAATTCAAATTTTCCTGTAAATCATTTTCCTGGTTTTTAGTAAGTGGATCTTTTAATTCCACTTCACCCATTGTTATTTGAAGCGTTTGTAATTTCATTTTTTCGAATACCTGTTTTACAACAATAATGCAGCGGTTACAAACCATATTTTTTATATAGAGCTTCATTTCAGGAAGTAAGGTATGAAATATTAAACAGGTTTTAAAAGAACATCTCTTTCGATGGGGAATTCACTATCAATTTTAAATTGTAGATAAAAAACTTTTTTGCTCCTGGAAATATCGAGTGTTTCATAAAAGGTTTTTATTTTCAATTCATCATCTATATGATCTTTTGCATAAATATTTGTGTCATCCTGTATAATTGATAACCCAAAAATGAGAATAACTTCTTTGGTAAATGTATATAAATCCGGACTGTCTGTTTTTAAATGAACCAACCCATTTGGCGCTAAAAACTTTTTATATAACCGTAAAAACTTAGGATGCGTCAATCTCTTTTTTTGTTTTGATTGGCTCAATTGCGGATCAGGAAAAGTGATCCATATTTCACTGATCTCATCTGCCCGGAAATAGGTATCAATAAAATCAATTTGTGTTCTTAAAAAAGCCACATTGCTCAAACCTTCATCCAGCGCGGTTTTTGCGCCTTTCCAAATGCGATTCCCTTTTATATCCACTCCAAGAAAATTTCTGTTGGGATACATTTTTCCCAACCCAACTGCGTATTCTCCTTTACCACAAGCCAGTTCAAGCGTAATGGGATTTTGATTTTTGAAAAAATCATTCCATTTCCCCGCCATATTTTCCGGGTATTGCAGCACATTGGGAAAATGATTGATTGCTTCAAAACGTGTTAATTTTTTTTGCGCCATTGCCGCGAAGATAGGAAGCAAATAATATTAATTTTTAGCCATTTAAAATGTCTTTGAAAATGAAATGCATATTGATTAATGAGTTAAGTTTACCATAAACGTATAGTATATGCAGAAAAATTATAACCGGCGGAAATTTGTGAAGCAGGTAGCTATTGCTGGAGCTGTTGCAGGAACTATTAATCCTTCTTTAAAATTATTTGCAAATAATAAATCCGGCAAAATTCGTATTGGTATGATAGCAGTGGGTTTGCGCGGTCAAACGCATTTGGCAGAAATGCTGAAGCGCGATGATGTGGAAGTGATCGCCATGGCCGACCCGGATAAAAAAATGATGGAAGATGCACAAAAAATGGTCAAAAAATTTGGTAAGGCAGCACCCGCTGAATTTACCAATGGCAATGAAGATTATAAAAATTTGCTGGCGCGAAAAGATATTGATGCGGTTTTTATTGCTTCACCCTGGGAATGGCATATCATACAGGCAATAGACGCTTTGCATGCAGGAATAATTCCGGGCGTGGAAGTTTGCGGCGCATTGAAACTGCAGGATTGTTTCGATATAGTAGAAGCTTCAGAAAAAACGAAACTACCGGTAATGATGCTGGAAAATGTCTGTTATCGTCGGGATGTAATGGCCATTTTTAATATGGTCAAACAAAATATTTTTGGAGAAATTTTACATCTTCGGGGTGGCTATGAACACGATCTTCGGGAAGTTTTATTTACTGATGGAGACAGTTGGAATGCAGGTGTAGATTTTGGAGAAAATGCATTTAGCGAAGCAAAATGGCGCACCGAACATAATGTGAAACGCAATGGAGAATTGTATCCCACGCATGGCTTAGGTCCTGTTGCAACGATGATCGATCTTAATCGCGGAAACAGGCTCACTGCACTTTCTTCAATTGCATCTAAAGCACGCGGATTACATAAATATATCATTGACAGCCCGAAGGGCGGGCCGAATCATCCGAATGCAAAAGTGAAATTTAACGAAGGAGATATTGTAACAACGCAACTTCAATGTGCCAATGGAGAAACTATTATGCTTACACATGATGTTTCCAATCCAAGGCCTTACAACCTAGGTTTTCGGGTGCAGGGTACGAATGGTTTGTGGGAGGATTTTCATGCCGGCGGTTTTGATGAAGGCATGGTCTATATAGAAGGCATAAGTCCTGAACATACCTGGGAAAATTCAAAAAAGTATTTGGAAAAATATGACCATCCGCTTTGGAAACGGTTTGAAAAACAAGCAGAAGGCGCAGGCCACGGTGGCATGGATTTTTTTGTGGATAATGCATTTATAGAATGTTTGAAAAGAAAAGATCCGTTCCCGCTGGATGTATATGACCTGGCAACCTGGTATGCCATAACGCCATTGAGCGAACTATCCATCAAAGAAGGCGGTACACTTCAGAAAATACCCGATTTCACAAAAGGGAAATGGCAAAGCAGAAAGCCCATTTTCGGATTAACAGATCAATATTGATGCATAATTATTTTTCTTATTGATGAAAAATGAATTTTCACATAAACAAAATTTTTTTTTGAAAATACCTCTTTATATTGCAAAAATATAAATCAAATAAAAAGTAAATGGACTATCACAAAATAATTTCTGTCACTGGAATGAGTGGTTTATTCGAGTTGGTTGGAAGCAAAACGGATGGCGCGATTGTTCGCTCACTGGAAGACAATAGCACCAAATTTGTATCTTCCCGCATACATAATTTTTCACACCTGGAAGGAATTGAAGTGTATACTGAAAATGAAAATGTAAACCTGGCGGAAGTGTTATTGGCCATGGAAGGATCAACAGAAAAGTTACCTGACCTGAATGATGCGGCTGCCATAAAAAAATATTTTCAAGTAGTATATCCGACCATGGATTTCGACAGGGTTTATATAAGTGACTTGAAAAAAATGGTCAAATGGTTTAGTTCATTGAAAGCAGCAAATGTGGAAATTAAACTTCCCGAAGAAGCAGCAGAAGAAGAAACAAGTGAGGTAGAAGAACCTGTAGCAGAAACGGAAAAAGAAACATCACCGGAAGAAGAAAAAGTTGCACCAAAGAAAACAGCCCGCAAGAAAAAAGCGGAGTAATATTTTTTTAGTGGCTTTTATTTTTTGATTTCAAAAAATTTATTGATGGCATACACAAGCGATATTAAAAAATTGCCCAGGCATTTTTTAGCAAAAGATTTTTCTATAACTACATGGGCAGAACTTGAACCCTGGTTTAAAAAATTATTGGAAAGAGAAATTAATTCAAAAGCAGATTTGGATCAATGGCTGCAGGATATGAGTGAACTTGAAGCAGCAGTGAGTGAAGATGCCTGCTGGCGTCAAATAAAAATGACCTGTGATACAACAGATAAATCACTGGAAGAAGCATTCACTTTTTTCTGCATGGAAATTCAACCGCATATTCAACCTTATGCAGATCTGTTGAATAAAAAATTAATAGAAAATCCTTATACTTCCGAATTGGATCAATCGATTTTTTTTCCATACTTAAGAAGTGTGAAAAAAAATATTGAATTATTCCGTGAAAAAAATATTCCGATCCAGTCAGAACTGAGTGTGATGCAACAGCAATACGGTGTGATCTCCGGAAGAATGAGTGTTGAAATTAATGAGAAAGAATATACATTACAACAAGCATCAAAATTTTTGGAAGATCCGAATAGACGTTTACGTGAAGAAGTATATCGTAAAATCCAGGAAAGAAGATTGCAGGATAAAGATGAATTGGATAAATTATTTGATGAATTAATTTCACGCAGGCAACAAGTCGCAGAAAATGCAGGCTTTAAAAATTACCGCGATTATAAATTCGTAGAACTTGGGCGCTTTGATTATACAAAAGAAGAATGCGCACTTTTTCATGAATCGGTGAAGCAACATGTTGTGCCTTTGGCCAGGAAAATTTATGAACATAAAAAAACTGCACTAGGCATTGATGACTTCAGGCCATGGGATACAGAAGTGGAGCCGGGCGGTCTCGCGCCATTAAAGCCATTCAAAGATGGAAAAGATTTACTGGAAAAAACGGAAGCCTGTTTTGAAAAATTGAATCCTTTTTTTGCAGGCTGTATTCGCAAGATGGATACACTCAATCATTTTGATTTGGAAAGCCGCAAAGGCAAAGCACCAGGGGGTTACAACTGCCCGCTTGCAGAATCAGGTGCACCATTTATTTTTATGAATGCAGCAGGACAAATGAGTGATGTTACTACTATGGTACATGAAGGTGGCCATGCCGTACAATCTTTTTTAACGCACCCGCTTTCGCTTAGTGCATTCAAAGAATATCCCATGGAAATTGCCGAAGTGGCGAGTATGGCCATGGAACTTTTTAGTATGGAATATTGGGATACTTTTTTCGATGATAAAAATGATTTGAAACGTGCGAAAATGCACCAGCTTGAAAGAGTCATAACTATTTTTCCATGGATCGCAATGATCGATAAGTTCCAACATTGGATTTATGAAAATCCAAATCATTCAGTACAGGAAAGAACGGATGAATGGATGCGTATTGCAGAAGAATTTTCTATTGGTATAATTGATTATTCCGGTTTAGAGAAATATCGTGAAATAGCCTGGCAACGGCAGTTACATCTATTTGAAGTGCCGTTTTATTATATCGAATATGGTATTGCGCAACTCGGTGCAATTGGTCTCTGGATGCAGTTCAAAAAAAATCAGGACAGTGCTTTGGAAAATTATATTCGCGCACTTTCTTTGGGTGGCACTAAAACACTTCCGGAATTATATGAAGCCGCAGGATTAAAACTAGATTTTTCCCCAAACTATATTCGTGAATTAATGAGCTTCGTAGAATCAGAAATGGAAAAAATATAATGCGATAGAATAATGGCAGAATGTTAATAATACAATTTGCAAGTAGTAATAATCTCAGCCCTGCTTTTTTCATAAAAATTTATCCGGCAAAATGTTTTTTGGTTAAAAGAATTTGAATCCTGTTTTCATATAATGTCTTTTTTTCGGAATATAATTTCAAAAGTTGCAACTGGTTGCTTGCCCGGTAAAAGTTGTGTAATGCATCTTTTGCTGTATAATAAATATCTCCATTTAAATAGTCTGTGAGAAAACGCAAAGCCTGCATATAGATCATTATTTGGCCTGAAAAATAAAATGCATGAATTTCCGCATCGTTCAGCTCCTCCTGCATTTCAGAGAGATAGCCTTCAGCGATGGCATTAAAATAATCATCCCTAACTTCTATTTTTTCCAGGTCTCTTTCTTCTTCACCGGCGGGTGATAAATAGGTGCGCATCATGTCACCCACATCACTGAAAAAATATCCCGGCATAATAGTATCTAGATCAATGACACAAAGACCTTTATTTTCATTATTAAATAAAACATTGCTGATCTTGGTATCATGATGTGTTACCCTTTTTAAAAATGAGTTGTTATGTATATTATTTTCAAAATTTTCTGTGATCCAATTGAAAGATAAAATATTAGCAATGAGCTCCTTTGCTTTTTCTAAGCGTTCCGGGTTTCCGGTTTTTAAAGATTCTTCAAATTGCTTTTGGCGTAATACCAAATCATGAAAATTTGGTATTGTTTCATATAACGTTTCCGCAGGAAAATCTTTTAGTAATTTGGTAAATCTGCCAAATTGTTTCGCAGCTTCAAATGCAATATCCGGCGCAGTTACAACAGAAAATGTTGTAGAATTATTTACAAAATCAAATAGGCGATAAAAATGATTTCCAATTTTCACCTGCGTTTTCCCGGACAGCGTTTTAATGGGCATTGTAAAATAATAGCCGGGAAAATTTGCCTGTAAATATTTCCCTATTGCCGAAATATTTTCATTAATC
>JBBRSI010000060.1:0-10647 GCA_038245585.1 Chitinophagales bacterium | reverse complement strand
CTGGGTTTTTTAATTTTAGTTGCGGGCATAATTACTTTAGTGTATACATGGTATGATTATAAATGGCTGGGCATTGCCATTATTTTACTTGCTTTACCTTTTTTGGTTTTTGGTGCCTTAATGACTAAGAAAACAGAGAAAGGAACAGATCTGTATTATCATTTGCTCGGCTTTAAAGAGTTTATCAAAACAGTAGAAAAAGATCAGTTAAATGAATTTCTAAAACAGGATGAGCATTATTTCGACAAGGTGTTACCTTTTGCAATTGTTTTTGGAATGGCTTCGGTATGGAAGGATAAATTAAAGGGATTGGATATTCCGCCACCATCCTGGTATAATGGAAATTATACTAGTGGTAATTATAATTCGATGCTTTTCATGAATAGTATAACGAATTCTATGAGCGCGATGTCCAGCACTTTTACAAGCGCTCCTTCAAGTAGCGGAAGTAGTGGTGGTAGCTTTGGTGGAGGTGGTTTTTCCGGTGGCGGCGGCGGTGGCGGTGGTGGTGGAAGCTGGTAAATAATTTTAAAAAAAATAACCCGCATGAGATACGGGTTATTTTTTTTGTGAAAAAGAATTTACTTAATCGTGATCTCTTTGGGCACCACTTTCAATTCTTCTTTTTTAGGCAATAGCAATTTTAAAATGCCGTTCTCATACATGGCTTCAATGCCATCACCATTAATTTTATCTTCTACACTAAAGCTTCTTTTAAAGCTGGATTGTGTAAATTCTTTCAGATGCGTTTTATAGTCATTTTTTTCAGCTTCCTTATTTTTTTCATAGCTGATTGAAAGAATGCCTTTTTCAATATTCACTTTGAAATCTTCTTTTTTCAATCCGGGTGCTACCAGTTCAATGTGGTACGCATTTTCGGTTTCATGAATATTTGTTGGAGGCATCATCCGGTTTTGCTGATTTCGGTTTAAGGAGGGCATGCCGGTAAACAATTCATCAAATAGGTCGCTTAATGGCTTGTAATTTTGCTTTGTGTTCGTGTACATAATTATTAAATTTTAAAGTTATAAATTTTAGCATTAATATTCAAACTGTATGCCACCACATTCTGATAATCAATATGTTGACTAAATTGCAGTTATAATAAAATATTATGCCATAATGGCAAATTCATAAAATTATTAAGACATAATGACTTATTTCGTACATTTCTTTTAAAGACAAAACATTTTACTTATTTTTGTTTTCCCAAAAAATAAAATATATGTATCCAACAGAAATAGTAACACCGATGAAAGCGGAACTCACAGAACATGGTTTCGCAGAATTATTGAATAAAGAAGATGTAGAAAATCAATTGAAGGAAACAGGTACAACATTACTTATGATTAATTCCGTTTGCGGATGTGCTGCGGGAAGTGCAAGACCAGGCGTGATAATGTCCGTAATGAATTCTGAAAAAAAACCCGATCATCTCGCAACAACATTTGCAGGTTTTGATGTGGAAGCTGTGCAGGCAGTGCGCGCACATTTAGCACCTTATCCACCCAGTTCACCTGCAGTTGCATTATTTAAAAATGGTGAATTAGTTCATTTTTTAGAACGTCATAATATTGAAGGCAAATCTGCACAGATGATTGCCAACAACCTTATTGCTGCTTTCGAAGAATATTGTTAGCAGCTTAAATTATCCATGCACAGAGCAGTTGTTCTTGGATGGGTTAGTAAATACCGCCTCCTTTTTCCAAAGGAGGCTTTTTTATTGTAGAAACTATACTCGTTTTTAAATGCATTTTATAAAAATCATTTTTTTAATTGTACTTTGCCCCTAAAATATTTGAGTCAAATGCAATTTGAAAATGCACTTTCTTTCGCGCGGGATATGGATAAAAAAGATCCATTGAAAAGTTTCCGGAAGAAATTTTTTATACCAAAATATAAAGGGAAAGATACGATTTATTTTACCGGGAATTCGCTCGGCCTGCAACCAAGATCTACTAAAAGTTATGTGCAACAGGAATTAGATGATTGGGCGAAACTTGGTGTAGAAGGGCATTTCCAGGCAAAAAATCCCTGGATGCCGTACCATGAAAAATTTTCCAAACCTATTGCAAAGATTGTTGGAGCAAAGCCGCATGAAGTGGTGGTAATGAATCAACTAACCGTGAACCTGCATTTACTCATGGTCACGTTTTATAAGCCCACCAAAAAAAGATATAAGATCATTTGCGAAGCAAAAGCATTTCCATCTGATCAATATGCACTGGCATCGCAGGTTCGCTTTCATGGATTTGATCCGGAGAAAAGCATCATCGAAATTTCACCACGGCCGGGTGAACATTGTATCCAACAGGAAGATATTTTGCAAGCCATAGAAAAACATAAAGATTCATTATGTATGGTTTTAATGGGTGGCGTAAATTATTATTCCGGGCAGGTTTTGAATATGCAAAAAATTACAAAAGCTGCACATGATGCAGGTGCATTTGCAGGATTTGATTTGGCGCATGCAGCCGGAAATATTTTATTGAATTTGCATACATGGAAAGTGGACTTTGCCTGCTGGTGCAGTTATAAATATTTAAACAGTGGACCAGGTGGTGTAGGAGGAATTTATATTCATGAAAATTTTTCACGCGATACTTCTTTGCAACGTTTTGCCGGATGGTGGGGAAGTAAAAAAGAAACGCGATTTTCCATGCCACCAAATTTCGAAGCAATTGCTTCAGCCGAAGGCTGGCAAATGAGTAATGCACCCATTCTTTCAATGGCCGCACATAATGCATCGCTGGATATTTTCAATGAAGCGGGATTGAAAAATCTCGTTATAAAAAGCAAATTGTTAACTGGTTATTTATTGTATCTGCTGAATGAATTAAATAAAATACACAATGGTTTAATGGAGATCATCACGCCAGCCAATGAAAAAGAACATGGCTGCCAGGTTTCTTTATTAATGCTCAAAAACGGAAAAGCAATTTTTAATAAACTCCAGCAAAACGGTGTAGTAGCGGATTGGCGCGAACCAAATGTGATCCGCGTTGCGCCAGTGCCTTTGTACAATAGTTTTGAAGATGTGTTTCGCTTATGTACGATTAATGAATCATTTGTTTCAAAATAAATTTACATGCATCTAAAAAAAGATATCATCATTAATGGAGCCGGGCTCGTAGGAAGTTTATTAGCTATTTATCTTGCTAAGCGCGGCCATGCTGTAAAGATTTATGAACGCAGGCCAGATATGCGTTTATCGGGCACAGCCGCAGGTCGTTCCATCAATCTTGCTTTAAGCGACCGTGGTTTAAAAGCTTTGGAAAAAGTGGGTATAGCAGATGATATAAAAAAAATTTCTATTCCCATGCATGGCCGGCAAATACATAACGCAAATGGAACAGAAGCATTTCAACCGTATGGGGAAGACGGACAATTTATAAATTCTGTATCACGCAGCGAATTAAATATGCGCTTGACGGACCTCGCAGAAAAAAATGGAATTGAAATATTTTTTAATGAGCGTTGTGAAAAAATTGACTGGCGTAGAAATGAAGTTACTTATGTAAATGAAAATACAGGAACAATACATACTGCAAAAGCTGGTTTAATATTTGGTGCGGATGGCGCTTTCTCTGCATCCCGATTACAACACCAGTTACAATCAGACAGGTTTGAATATCAGCAAACCTATATCAATTGCGGCTATAAAGAATTGACGATTCCACCAACAGCGGACAATGAATTTGCGATGGAGGTAAATGCATTGCATATATGGCCGAGAAAAGAATACATGCTCATAGCCTTACCGAATAATGATAAATCTTTTACCTGTACTTTATTTTTTCCTTTTGAAGGCAGTGATTCATTTTCTGCATTGAAAACAAAAGAAGATGTGCATGATTTTTTCAATGAACATTTTAGAGATGCCATGGCATTGATGCCCTCATTGACGGAAGATTTTTTTAATAATCCAACTTCATCTTTAGTGACTATAAAATGTTTCCCGTGGGTACGTGATCATTCCTTTGCATTGATTGGCGATGCGGCGCATGCGATGGTTCCTTTTTTTGGACAAGGCATGAATTGTGGTTTTGAAGATTGCGCTGTATTGGATGATATCATAGAAAAATATGGAGATGACTGGGATAAAATATTAGCTGAATACCAGGCGTTACGTAAACCGGATGGGGATGCAATTGCCGATCTCGCTGTTGAAAATTTTACTGAGATGAGTTCAAGAACGGCGGATACAAAATTTTTATTGCAAAAGAAAATTGAAGCCAAGCTGCATGCAAAATATCCGGCAAAATGGATTCCTGCTTATTCACTTGTTACTTTTTCCCCGGATGTTCGTTATTCCGTTGCGAAGAAAAGAGGTAAGGCGCAGGAAAAAATTATGCAGGAAATAATGGCTTTACCAAATATTGAAAATGATTGGGATTCGCCTGAAATAGAAAATAAAATTATGGAAAAATGGGCAGCAATAAAGGATTGATTCTTTTTATTTTTCAATAAGATCTGAAAATTTTTCAGCTACCTGAAACGCCCACTCAGCATACATTTTAGCAGAATAATGTAAACCATCTTTTACCAGGAAACTACTGTCTGAAGTTACTATTTTAGTAAGTGTAGTGATATCTAAAAAGTGCACACTATTATTTTGACAAACTAATTTGGCAACTTCATTAAAGTGATCAATTTCTAAAGCGATTTTTTCTGTATCCCGTTCTTTTGCAAAAGGTGTTGAACCCCAATCCGGAATAGATAAAACAATAACTTGATCAGCATTTCCACCCGTTAAGTGTATTGCTTTATGCAATAAAAAAGTAAATTCTTTTTCATATTCATTGATGGACAATCCACGGTACTGATTATTTACACCGATGAGTAAAGTCACGAAATCATAAGACTCTTCCAATTGAGTTTGCAAAATTTGTTCCCCTAATTCAAATGTAGTGAAGGCAGTTTTTGCAATGATCTCCGGTGCATGAAAATGTACATTTTGTTTTCTCAGTAATTGAATAACCTGGTATGGAAAACTTTCAAATAAAGGTACGCCTTCACCAATCGTATAGGAATCCCCCAGTGCTATATAGGAATGTATATGTGTACTCATTATTTATTTTTCAACATGTTCATATAAGCAAAAATAAAATTTGCATGCTGCAATTCATCATTTTATTTACTTTCACGTAACAATTATTTTTATGGCTTTAAATATTGTCTGGATTGCTTTTATACTTATTGCTTTTGTGATCGCATTATATAAATTGATATTCCTGCATGATACGACTGTTTTTAAAACACTCACAGACGGTATTTTTGATTCTGCAAAATCTTCCGTTTTAGACATCGCTTTTCCGTTGGCAGGCACGATGATATTTTTTTTAGGCTTAATGAATATTGCAGAAAAAGCAGGTGCTATCCGCTGGTTGTCCAGGCTCTTAAATCCATTTATGAAAAGGCTTTTCCCGGAAGTTCCGGCAGGCCACCCCGCAATGGGGGAAATGGTGATGAATTTTAGTGCGAATATGCTGGGCCTTGACAACGCGGCAACACCTTTTGGTTTAAAAGCCATGGAAAGTTTGCAATCACTCAATCCAAAAAAAGATACAGCCAGCAATGCGCAAATCATGTTTATGGTGTTGCATACAAGCGGACTAACACTCATTCCTTTATCCATCATTACTTACCGGATTGCAGCAGGATCAGCAGAAGCAACATCCATATTTATTCCCTGTGTTGCAGCAACAGTATGTGCCACACTCGCTTCAATTATTATTGTAGGTTTTTTGCAAAAAATTAAATGGGATTTGGTATTAACTACCTGGTTAGCCGGCATCATCATTTTTATCAGCGCATTACTTTTTTATGTGAATCATTTAAGTGATACGGATAAAAATACATTCAGTAATATCACCGGAAACCTTGTGCTGGTGAGTCTTGTGGCTGTTATTGTCGCAGGTGGCGCTATTAAAAAAGTCTCCGTGTTTGATGCATTTATTGAAGGTGCAAAAGAAGGCTGGGGAATTATTTTGAAAATAATTCCTTACCTCGTGGGCATGTTGGTTGCTATCCGTATATTTCGGGATAGCGGCGCTTTGGCGTATGTGACTGGCGGCATTGCATATCTTTTACACGCAGTGGGTTCTCCAACAGATTTCGTGGATGCATTGCCGGTCGCCATAATGAAACCTTTTAGCGGGAGTGGAGCGCGCGGTTTGATGATTGATACGATGATCTCGCATGGCCCGGATAGTTTTGTGGGTAAATTAGCTTGCACTTTCCAGGGTTCTGCTGATACTACATTCTATATTATTGCTTTATATTTTGGCAGTGTGGGGATTCGTAAAGTGCGTTATGCAGTTTGGGCCGGGATGCTGGTAGATATTATCGGTGTGATTGCAGCCATAATTATTGGATATATTTTCTTTAAATAAAACCAGCACTTTTCTACATTCTCTGTTTAAATTATTTTAAGATTTTATTTAGGATTCAACTCAAATTATGTTAAAGATTTCATAACTTCACCCGGTAAAAAACTCAAACCAGGTTATGAAACACCCTTATTTACTCATGATAAGTTGTTTGTTATTGATGACAACTTATTCATTTTCACAGAAAAAATCAGATAAACATTATTTTGGAAACATAACTGCAGAAGATTTTGCAAATAATTCTTATGCAATTGACACTTCCGCTGATGCAGTTTATTTATTTGACAATGGATCATCCCATCATGTGGGAAATTCCAGCGGTTGGTTTTCCGTCATTTTTGAAGTTCATACACGGATTAGATTACTTCGTAAAAAAAGCTTTACTGATTTGGCAACCGTAGAAATTCCCTTGCATAAATGGCAAAGTGATAAGGATAGGGTGAGTGATTTAGATGCCGCAACTTATAATATTGAAAATGGAAAAGTAGTTGTAACTAAATTAGATAAGAGTGCTTATGTTACAATAAAAGATGGAGATGATCAAATAATCAGGTTTACATTTCCCAATCTTCGCGAAGGAAGTATTATTGAATACACATATAAAAAAACAATCCCAATTGGTGAATACTTGCCTACCTGGACTTTCCAGAGCCAGTATCCAAAACTGGAAAGCATTTTTGAAACTGAAGTGCCTGACTTTTTCGAGTTTGTAACCATGAACCAGGGTTATTTGAAACCGACTGATGAAAATGTTTCCTATTCATCCGATAATTTCTTTATTGTTGACCAAAGTGCCAGCACACATGCGGCTTCGGAGCGTATTAGCCTGAGAAGTACTACCGTAAAGCATAGATGGATATATAATAATATACCGGGATTAAAAATGGAAGAATATATCAGCCAGTTAGGAAATTATGTGCAAAAAGTAAACTTCCAGTTTTCGGCGATTCATTTCGCTGATGTTTCACCAAAATATTTTTTGCATTCCTGGCCGGAAGCTGCAGTAGAATTAATGAAGGATAAAGATTTTGGTGCAGACCTTGATAAAAATAATGGCTGGTTGAAAGATGAGATTGCATCAAGTATTGAAGGGGAGAAAGATACTTTATTGAAGGCTGAAAAATTATTCAATTCAGTTAGAGATAATTATAAAAGTACAAAAGATAAAACATTTTTATTAAGCCAGTCTCTTAAAAAAACTGCCCAGGCAAAAAGTGGAAATGTGGCGGACATAAATTTGTTATTAGTAGCTATGCTGAGAAATGAAGGTTTAACAGCCAACCCATTATTGCTCAGTACGCGCGCTAACGGAAGAGCTTTTGATCAATACCCGATCCTGGAGAAATTCAATTATGTGATTGCAGAACTTGAAATTGGTCAGGACATTTATTTGTTGGATGCTTCCGACCCGGATCTTGGCTTTAATAAATTAAATCCTGAATGCTATAATGGAAACGGAAGAGTAATCACTACAAAACCTTTCCTGGTAGATTTATCACCGGATATTTTGAGCGAATCCACGGTGAATTCCGTGTTTTTAATCAATGGTGAAAATGGAAATATGAGTGGTACGTCATCTACATTAATGGGAGATATTGAATCTTCAAATATGCGGATAGATATGAAAAATGAAACGCTGGAAAATTATTTTAAAAATATTCAAAAGTCATTTTCTTTTGATGTAAAAATAGAGAATAAGCGTATAGATTCTTTACAATTTCCGGGTATGCCGGTGACCGTGCAATATGATTTCAATTTTAAACTCGATGATGACATAATTTATTTTAATCCAATTTTATCAGAGAATGTCTATAAAACAAATCCATTTAAATCTGCTAAAAGATTCTACCCCGTAGAGATGCCATATTGCATGGATGAAACATATATTTTGGATATGGAAATACCGGAAGGTTATGTGGTGGATGAATTGCCGAAACCTGAAAAAGCCATGATGAATGGGAAAGATGGTTTTTATGAATATTTGATACAACAATCAGATGGCCATATACAACTGCGTTCAAGATTGAAATTGAATAAAGCAACGTATGATCCGGCTTATTATGAAACACTGCGAAATTTCTTTGCATTTGTCGTTCAAAAACAAAACCAGCAAATTGTATTTAAGAAAAAATAACCCATGAAAACTACACCAATATTTTTGTTCTTTTTTCTTTTCATCATTACAAATAATCTTCACGCACAATCCTACAATGTAGGATTGATTCCAGATTCTTTGTTGAAAAATGCCAATGTAATTAAGCGTACTGAAGAAGTCAGAATTGTGATTAAGAACATTGATAAAGCAACTGTTTATCATAAATATGCAATTACCATTTTCAATGAATCGGGAGATAAATATGCTACTTATGATAATTTTTATAATAAGTTTATTGATTTAAGTAATATCAGTGGAAACTTATATGATGCTTCGGGAAAATTGATCAGGTCTGTGAAGCAAAAAGATGTACAGGACCATTACAGCGATCAACAGTTGACCCTGATCACTGACACCAGGTATAAGGAACATGATTTTTATTATAAACAATATCCTTATACGGTGGAGTATTCCGACCAGCAGGAATACAATGGATTTTTTAACCTCAGGAAATGGATTCCGCAACAAAGTAATGTGATGTCTATTGTACAAAGCAGGTTTGTAGTAGAAACGCCGATCAATTATGAACTCCGTTATAAGCAATTGAATTACACAAGTTCTCCAACGATACAAAACTCCGGGGAAGATAAAATATATACCTGGGAGATCCGGAATAAAGCAGCATTTGAATGGGAAGATTTTTCACCTTCCCTCGAAGATATTACGCCATCTGTGTATCTCGCGCCGGTAAATTTTAAAATTGAAGGCTACCTGGGCAGTATGGATACATGGAAAAATTTTGGGAAATTTATAGCCAGCCTGAATGCCGGGAAAGATGTATTGCCGGCCAATGTCAAAAGTGATGTACATGCACTCGTTGCCGGCCTTACGGACGTGCATCAAAAAGCAGTTGCTCTATATGAGTATATGCAAAAGAATACCCGCTACATCAATGTTTCCATAGGAATTGGTGGCTGGCAACCTTTTGATGCGACCTATGTAGCCACCAAAAAATATGGAGATTGTAAAGCCTTATCAAACTTTATGAAAAGCCTTTTGGAAGAAGCGGGCATTACTGCTTATTATGTATTGGTACAAAGTGGAAGAGGTGAAATGCAGGGCCTTTGGGATGATTTTCCTGCGCCTTTTTTCAACCATGCTGTCGTTTGTATGCCGAGTGGAAAAGACACAACCTGGTTTGAATGTACTGATCAAACTGCAGCAGCTGGTTATATGGATGACTTTGTGGGAAACAGGAAAGCATTATTAATAAAAGATGATGGTGGATATGTAGTGCGCACACCAGTTTATACAGAAAAAACAAACAGGCTGGAAAGAAAAGTATCCGCAACTATTGATGAAGCCGGCAACCTGCGGGCCAACCTTTTTACCAAATATTTTGGTATAGAACAGAATGTCCCGAATCAATTAGTTAATGCAGCTAAACAAGATAGGGACAGTTATTTAAATGAGGAAATTAACCTGCCGAGTTATGAAGTGCAGGATGTAAAATATGTTGAAATAAAAAAATCAGTACCTGAAGTAGATGAAACCCTGCAATTAAAAGCAGAGGGCTATGCGACGATTACTGGAAAAAGAATTTTTTTGAAGCCGAATCTTTTCAACAAAAATGGTACGACGCTAGATGAAGACACGAAGCGGCATTTCCCCATAGAATATCCATACGCTTTTAACCGGACAGATTCTATTGAGCTCTCGATACCGGTTGGATATACTGCTGAAGCAAAACCGAAAGATGTGCAGCTTTCAACAAAATTCGGCAGTTATTCCATGACTATTTTAATCACTGGCAATAAAATAAATTTAGTCCGCAATTACACCCGCGTATCCGGAATTTTTCCCGCAGCCGATTTCAAAGAATTGGCGGAGTTTAATAATAAAGTCTATAAAGCAGACAGGGGACAAGTGGTGATGGTGAAAAATTAAGCGTGGGGAAATAAGAAAGGTATTTTAAAGTTTATAACCGGGGAAAAATTAGTTTTCCAAACATCTACTTCAAAGGGAGTGCTTAATTAAGTGTGTCATTGTTTGATAATCGATCCCCGAATTTTATTGTTAGTTCCGTTCTTACTGCTGCCCATCCGAACATTTGTCCGTGCCATTTGGTATTTGCATTTATAGTTGCAAGATAGATTTGTT
>JBBRSI010000059.1:0-10741 GCA_038245585.1 Chitinophagales bacterium | reverse complement strand
ATGCAATTGGGTATTCCTTTATATGGTTGCGATCCTGATTTGCTGCTGATTGGTACAAAAAGTAATTGCCGTAAAATTTTTAGAGAATGCGGTGTTCTTTTGCCGGATGGATCGGAAGATTTATTTTCCGAAGAAGATATAATCAATGCTTTGGTGACATTGAAAAAAAATAATCCATCAACTGAAAAAGCAGTTATTAAAATCAATGATGGTTTTTCTGGTGAAGGAAATAGTATGTTTTCTTTTAAAAATGCACCAAAAGAAAATGAGTTGCATGACTGGATAAAAGAACATTTACCAAGCACGCTAAAAATTGTTGCAGCGAATGTGCCTTATCCAATTTATCTTGAAAAATTTAATGCATTGGGTGGTATTGTTGAAGCATTTATTGAAGGAGAAAATAAATGTTCTCCTTCTGTTCAGTGCAGGATAAATCCATTGGGCGTTATTGATATTATTTCTACGCATGATCAAATATTGGGAGGAGAATGCGGGCAGGTTTTCCTGGGTGCAATTTTCCCGGCGCATACGGATTATGCAAAAGAGTTGGGTGAAGTTGGAAAAAAAATCTCCCAAAAATTAAAAGAGGAAGGTGTATTAGGCAGGTTTTCCATTGATTTTATCAGTGTGCAAAAAGAAGGGAAATGGATACATTATGCCATAGAAATTAATTTGCGAAAAGGCGGTACCACGCATCCTTATTTAATGTTACAGTTTTTGACCAATGGACATTATGATGCTGTAAATGGAATATATTTCACAGCAAATGGCCAACCACGATATTATGTATGTTCAGATAATTTTCAAAGCCCGTTGTACCAGGGGCTTACACCGTATGATTTGATAGACATCGCTACTTGTAATGATATTTTATATAATGGTACTTCACAGGAAGGCGTAATGTTTCACATGATATCTGCTTTATCTCAGTATGGAAAAATGGGATTGGTTTGTATCGGTTCTACCATGGAACGCGCTAAAGAATTTTACACCAGGGCAGAAGAGATATTTAATGATAATAAAAATAGGTAAAACATTTATTCATTATCAATAACGATCCTGCTCTCAATTCTTTTATCAGGAATAAACCAAATAGCCGCCACTACAAAGTATAAAGCCAGGCTGATCCAGGAATTAAAAAAGCAAAAGACAATGGCCGCAACATATATTGCTACAGAAATTTTTCCTTTTTGGTCATTTCCAAAAGCCTTTGCCAGTAAAGAATCTTTGCCATGTATTTTTATTAAGCGCATTGCAAGAATAGTATAGGCAATTGCATTCATGAATAATACAATTCCATAAAACATTACAGGTATTTGGCTGAAATGATTTTCACCCATCCATGCTGTAACAAATGGAATAAGCGATAAAGTGAAAAGCAATAACATATTTGCCCATAAAATACTGCCATCAATATTTTTTACTGCCTGCATCATGTGGTGATGATTATTCCAATAAATACCTACATACATAAAGCTCAAAATATAACTTATAAAAACAGGGATCATTGGTTTTAATGCAGCGATGGTTGCTTCATGCGGTACTTTCATTTCCAATACCATGATCGTAATGATAATAGCGATTACTCCATCACTGAAAGCTTCCATTCTTCCTTTATGAAATTTTTGTGCAGCCATATTATTTTTTCAAATTTTTTTTATGGTAAAAATTTTGCATTAAAACATACGAAATGACAACAGATATAATTGCTGTAATAATGCCGCCGCCTATGTCTTCGGGGAAATGTTGTGCCAGGTAAATTCTCGAATAAGAAACCAATAAGGCATATAATAATCCAATATAAAGCCACCATTTTTTTTTCAGTAGCATACAAAATAAAAGGTAAATGCAAAATGCTGTTGTTGTATGCCCCGATGGGAAACTAGCAACTGTATGCATGGTAACTCCCTGTACGGTATGGATCAATGATGTGTCTTTAATAAATTTAATTGGACGAAGCGCATTGGGCGCTATAACATATTTAAATAATTGGGCAAAAATTGTACTGAATAAAAAAGTGGAGACGAGTAATAATAGCGCATCCTTTCTTTTTAAAACCAGCCAGGTGATAAGTAAAACTGCCAGCCAGACTAAGCCATCTCCCAACCAGGTTGCACAACTGAAAATAATATCAGCAGTTTTACCCAGGTCATTATTTAATAAAAGAAAACTTTTTTCCTGGCCAAGTGCAAATGCAAAAATGAAAATGATGAGTGCACATATCAACGATAAAATAATGCCCCATCTTAAATATCTTGTATTAATATTCTTCATTAGAAACCTTTTTTAAAATTACTGTTGTTGGTAACTCAAATATATCCCGGTGCCGTGCAATTTCTACCAAAGGTAAATTTTTTAAATCCGGTAAAAATTCCAGTCTTGTTATTACGATTGCATTTCCGGGCATTTGTAACCATTTTTTCAAAGTGTCTGTGTAAAAAGTACGCGGAATATTTTTATCCAAATAAAAACGATAGCCGGAATTAAATATTTGATAGGAGAAAATATTTTTCTCTGTTTTTACCAATTCAATTGTAGTGGCCACGGGATTTTGCCTGTAAATCGCGGGATATAAATAAGCAATGCCAAGTAAATTGAAAATACAATATGCCCAAAAAATCCAGGCTATTTGTTTTTTAAAAAAATTACCTTTTTTTAGAAAGAGGAATACCATTAATATCAGCGGAACTATTAGAAGAATAAATACAATCGGTGCCAAAAATTTCACATCATCTTCCTGCACCAAAGCAAAATAACAGGCAACCGGAACGCAAATGTTAACCACAATCAAAATGTAATACGGATATTTTTTCCCGGACCAATCACCGTTTAAAAGCCCTGCAATATATTTCCCAATAACGATAGCTGCGAAAGGGTAGCAGGGCATTGCATAATTTGGAAGTTTAGTACTGGCAAAGGAAAAAAAGATGATAAATGACAAAACAATAATACCGGAAAACTGTACCAGAGAATTGGAAAAAACGATCTTTCGTTTTTTTATAACTCCTCCAATAAAAACAAAAAATGGAAGCATTCCAAGTATAAAAAATAAGAGGGTAAGTCCAAAAAAACCACCATGGCCTTCCTGCGGATCTGAAAAACGATTCAGGTTATTGTCTATAAAAAATTCTTTTGTCCATGCACCATTTGTTGCACGATCAACTGCAATATACCAGGGCATTGCAATGAGCAGAAAAAGTATCAATGCACCGATAAGATGAATGATAGAAATATGTTTCCACTTTTTTGCCAGGATGATCCAAATCAATATACATAACCCCGGCAAAGCCAGTGCCACCGGGCCTTTTGTAAGACAAGCCAAAGCTAGAGCAGCAGCGGAAATATATAGTTGACTTATTTTATTTTCTTCAATCCAGCTAAAGGCACAGAACAATCCAAGCGCAATAAAAAATATCAAATAAGGATCTGGTACTGCCAGGCGAAATTCAAAAATAAAATGGGTACTTGTAATTAATACCAATGAAGCACAAAAAGCTATAAATGGTGTTGTAAATTTTTTTGCATAAAAATAAGTTATACAAACTGTCAGCAAACCCATGATGACTGAAAAGAAGCGCGCAGCAAATTCTGTGTATCCAAAAACACTATACGAAATTGCCATAAAAAAATAGTGTAAGGGCGGTTTGTCTGTGCGTAATTCTCCATTGAAAGTGGGTATAATCCAGTTATGATTTTGTAACATTTCCCTGGCACACTCTGCATTTTTGGCTTCATCCAAAATATAAATGGGTGTAGCACCAATATGAAAAAATAGCAGGATCGCCAGTATGATCAGCAAAAAATAAAAATAAGATTCTTTGTATGTAATGTTATCGATCAAGTTATTTATTTTATAAAGAGAAATGAACCGTTTGCAAATTAAATGATTTGCAGAAGGACTGGCATCTTTTATGCATAATGAAATAATATTTTTTTGCATGCATAAGATTTTTACCCTCTTTTTAATTTTTGCTATAAAAATTGCTACTGCGCAAACGCTTGCTGATACCATTCCTCGAGCACATGCATATATCAACGGTTATCATGTAATTAATTCCTATTTTTTTACAGGCAAAGGTCATACAATTGGCATCGGATACATCAATCATTATTCACCGGAAGGAAAAGCTTTGCCTGTAGAAATTGTGCGCATTGATTTTACAAACGGCCAGTTTTCAAAGAAAACCATTCCGGAATTTTTATCAGGTGTTGATGTTTTCTGGATTTCTTTAATTGATACAAAAGGAAATATTTATTTATCGGGTAATGTGCCGCAACGCAAAATTCTTCGATTGAACCTGGAAGATTCAATTTATTATACTGATATGGGAAACGCTTTTGAAAAAGGCACTGCGCTTGGTTATTCGATGTTGGAAGGACAGGATGGAAAAATATATTTTGGTGGTAGTAGTGGTGGAACTTTCTGGAGCAGCTATGACCCAACTACAAAAGTTTGGGACAAGCGTCCTGTGATTGATTCCAATCATGTATATGTTCTTAGCATCACTGGAGATGCGCAATATATGTATGCACAAACAGGGCAGCAAAATGCCATACGTTTATGGGCGATCCGTAAAAAGGATGGGCAAAAAAAATTACTGGCATCTATTGTCAATACAACACGTTTTAATGTAGCAACTTACCAGGAAGGTATTTATGTTTCTTTTTATTCGGATACATTGAAAGGAACTTTTATTTTAAAAAATGGAGCTATGCTTCGCATTCAGTCGGTACCTCCCGGAAATAATGCAATGAGTTATGAAAGCCGCCACAGCAAAGAACTTCAGCAGATTTCAAGTGTATATGAGCCGGTAAGTAATGAATTATATTTCGGCTGGAAAAATCTAAAAGATAAAAAAATTAAAATTCCATCTGCAGAATCTGAATCTAATATCCGCAAAATCTTTTCCTTTCCCGGGGATACAAAATGCTTTTATTATGTGGGTGATTATTATGGGAATTATTATCAGTATGAAATTGCAAAACGAGAACCTCTTTTACTTGGCAATACAGGGTTGAATGTGTATTCTTTTTTAGCCTTGAATGATAGCATCATGTATATGGGTGGCTATCCGAGTGGTTATTTGATGGTTTGGAACAGGCATCAGCCCTGGACTGTGAACCGATTTATAAATGGAAAATTTATCAGCATCGGAGATAAAGAAGCCAATCCGAAACTATTAATTCATTGGAAAAGTGAAGGCAATCCACCTGCTGGTTTTCATCATACATTGCAAATGATTTTTGATAAAAAAGGAAACATTATTGGAGCCGGGAATGTAATACGTATCGGCAATGCAGCTTCTGTCGGCGTTTTCAATCCAAAGGATAAAACTTTGTATGGTATAGATTATTCTTTTTTAAATAACACGACTTTTTCCGGCATGATCGCCTGGAAAGACAAAATTATTTTTTCAGTAAAAGGAGCGGGGAAAAATTATTTATGGTTTTATGATCCACAAAAAAACCGAATGACAGATAGTATTGATGTAGGTTTTGATGATTATGGAAAATTGTATTTAAATAAAAATTTACTTACAGGAATTGCAAATGACAGGATATATATGTATGATCTTGCAAAGAATAAATTGATTAAAAATTTTACTTTCCCCAAAAATTCTATTTCTAATTCCTTTGAAACAAAAGATGGAAAAATGTTCATTCATTCTAATCAAGTTTTACCTCCGGGTTTAACGGGCTTTTATCTTTTACCGTATAATGAAATGATTGAAATAGACGGAACGATCTATGCTGTTTCCGGAAAGAATATTTATAAAATAAATGAACACGCGCTTAAGTAATATTTTTATTTTGCTCCAATGGTTTTTTGTATTCCCATATAATTCCAACAAGTGAAACAACAACCGTGATTAAATAAAAGCATAGGCTTATACTCACTGGTAACGGACTGTTCTGGGTATGTAACAACGTGTTACTTCCCCACAAAAAAACCATTTCCCTTGCGCCCAGCCCGCCAATGGTAAAAGGAAAGATAGCTACTACGGAAGATAATAAAAAGATGAAAATAAAAATTGAAGTTGATGTATGAATGTTCAAAGCTTGTAAAATAAAATACACACAAATAACCTGTAATGCCTGCACAGCTAGTCCCAGCCATAAAGTAGGCCAGAAGCCGGGCAAAAAAGTGGGAAATATTTTTTTGACAATAAAGAAATATAAAAATATTGCAGGTATAATACTTGCCACGACGATCATTCCAATTGCATCAAATTCCCGGGTGATGCAAAAATAAACGGCGGCTAAAATACCTAACCCGGCAATACCGCTGATTCTGTCAAGCAATACAGCAGCTGATAGTAAGCGCGTGGAAGCCGGATAATTTTTTTTCAATAATATCACTTTATACGCATCCCCACCAATTCCGCCGGGAAGGAATAAATTATAAAACATGCCCAGCCAGTACAATTTAATATTTGATTTTTCAGAAATATGCACATCCATATTACGGAAATAAATATTCAGGCGAAAGGCAGAAACGATTTTTGAAAAAATAAAAAAAACAGCTGCCATTAAAATCCATATCCATGCCGCAGAACGAATAATGTCAAGGCTTTTTTGCCAGTCAATTTTTGTGCTGATATACCAAAGGCATAAAAGACTGATGGAGATTTTTAAAAAAAGTTTGAGCCAGGATGGCCATTTTTTTTTCATACAATGCTCAGGCTATTTTTTCCGGTATGGCTTTCTTTTCCAAAGATTTTTCCACTGATTCTTTCGTCCAGAGATGTCTTACCTGGTATGTTTTTTTTGCACCGGATTCATAATACGTGCGCATACTTATTTCTGCGAGTATGCCAATAGTGATCAACTGAATGCCACCCAATAAAAGCATCAAACCCAATATCAGTAAGGGTTTCCCCCAGATGTCCTCGCCCATAATTTTTAAGACTAATAAATAAGCATTAATCAAAATTCCCAAAAAAAACAGAATGAATCCGGTAGTGCCAAAAAGATGCATAGGTTTTTGACTGTACCGCCGGAAAAAAACCATGGTAATCAAATCACTCATTACACGGAATGTGCGCGTGAGGCCATATTTGGATTTGCCAAATTTCCTTGCATGGTGTTTTACATCCACCTGCACAATCCTTGCGCCCTGCATACTTGCCAACACGGGAATGAAGCGATGCAATTCTCCATACAAGCCCAGTTCTTCTGCGATCTCTCTTCTAAAAACTTTTAATGTGCAACCATAATCATGTATATACACTTTCGTCATATTGCGAATGATTGCATTGGCAATTCGACTGGGTATTTTTCTTAAAAAAATTCCATCCTTCCGGTTCTTGCGATTCCCGGCTACAAGATCCCAATCTTCATCTTTTAATTTTTGCAACATCATCGGAATATCAGACGGATCGTTTTGGAGATCGCCGTCCATAAGCGCAATATATTTTCCTTTGGAAAAATCAATTCCTGCAGCCATTGCAGTGCTCTGCCCATAATTTTTGCGAAGTTCCACCAAACCCACACGATCATCCAGGTATTTTTTAATTTCACCTCTTGTATTATCTGTAGAGCCATCATCAACCAGTATTATTTCATAATCAATTTCATGCAATGCAATATGTATCGCTTCCAGTAACGGTTGGATATTTTCCTCCTCATTCATTACTGTTATCACGACAGATAATTCGCGCATATCATCATTTTGCAACAAATATATGGAATACAAAAGGACAGGTCCCCGTAACCAAAGCAAAATTGTCTTTACTTCAAATTCTTTTCTTAGCTTTACAAAAATTATTTATTTTCATCGAAATTTCCAAATGATGGATAACCTGAACAGATTATCCATTTATTTTTATAAGAAAAAACAAATTAACCACTTCAAAATTTAGCTATGCAGGACAATGAGACCAGCCTTTACATTATGCCTTTAGACAAAGTTGGAATAAATGATATTGACCGCGTTGGTGGTAAAAACGCATCACTCGGGGAAATGCTGCAAAACCTTTCATCCCTGGGAATCCGTATTCCCAATGGATTTGTAATTACAGTAGCAGCGTATAAAAAGTTCCTCGAATTCAATAACCTTGAAGATACGATCAAAAAAATAATCAATGCCATTGATTACCATAATATCGAATCCTTGCGCCGCGGGGGTTTGCAGGTGAGACAATTATTAAAGAACAGCCATTTCCCGAAAGACCTGAGTGAAATGATCATTGATGCATATACCAAAATGTCCGGTAATTATGAACAGGATACAACGGACGTTGCTGTGCGTTCTTCGGCTACTGCGGAAGATTTGCCCGATGCAAGTTTTGCCGGTCAGCAGGAAACTTATTTGAATGTGCGTGGTCCGGCTTCACTGATTGATTGTGTACGGAATTGTTTTGCTTCTTTATTTACAGACCGTGCAATCAGTTATCGCCAGAGTTTTGGTTATGACCATTTTGGTTTGGGATTAAGTGTGTGTGTTCAGAAAATGGTGAGAAGCGATTTAGGTGCGTCCGGCGTGGCTTTCAGCATAGATACAGAAAGTGGTTTTAAAGATGCTGTTGTAATAAATGGCTCTTATGGTTTGGGTGAAATGATTGTTCAGGGTTCAGTTTCCCCGGATGAATACATCGTGTATAAACCCTTATTAAAACAAGGCTTTGCTGCGCTTATTGAAAAAAAGATGGGCGTGAAAGATAAGATGATGGTGTATAGTGATGCGGGAGATGAGCGTGTAAAAATAATTCCTACGGAAAGAGGATTTCAAAACCGTTTTTGCCTGAAAGATGAAACAGCATTAGAGTTAGCAAGATGGGTGGTGAAAATCGAAGATTATTATTCCCGCATTAAAAATAAATGGACACCCATGGATGTGGAGTGGGCCATTGATGGCTTAAGTAAAGAATTATTTATTGTACAGGCCAGGCCGGAAACTATTCATTCACAAAAAGAATTGGGTGAAGTATCCGGTTATAAAATTGCGGATGAAAACCGCGGCGATAAAGTGATTTTGGAAGGCATTGCAGTAGGTGATAAAATTGCCAGTGGAAAAGTAAATATTTTATTTTCTTTGGATAAACGCGTGATTGAAGGCCATGAATTCCAGGCTGGTGATGTTTTAGTTACGGACATGACCGATCCTGACTGGG
Source organism: Chitinophagales bacterium (assembly GCA_038245585.1). GTDB lineage: Bacteria > Bacteroidota > Bacteroidia > Chitinophagales > Chitinophagaceae > JAFDXJ01. The sequence continues at coordinate 1,628 of JBBRSI010000059.1, read as the reverse complement.
AACCGATCATGAAAAAAGCTTCAGCCATTGTTACCAATAAAGGTGGCAGAACTTGTCATGCCGCGATTGTTGCGCGTGAATTAGGCGTTCCTGCAATTGTGGGTTGTGGTAATGCAACTGACCTTTTGCATGATTTGCAACAAGTAACGGTAAGTTGCGCAGAAGGTGAAACCGGAATGGTGTATGAAGGGGAGATTGCTTTTGAAAAAGAGACTTTTAATTTAAAAGATTTACCGGAAATCAAAACACAATTGATGCTGAATGTGGCATCGCCTTCCATGAGTTTTCAATTTTCGCATTTGCCCAATAAAGGAGTTGGCCTGGCGCGGGAAGAATTCATTATCAACAATTATATCCAGGTGCATCCATTGGCCTTGATGCAACATGAAAAATTAGGCGATGAAGAATTATCAAAAGAAATCAGGAATAAAATTATAGGTTTTGAAAATGAAGAAGATTTTTTCATTAATAAATTATCTTATGGCATTGCAAAAATTGCCGCTTCGTTTTATCCCAATAAAGTGATTGTACGTTTTTCAGATTTTAAGAGCAATGAATATTATAACCTGCTGGGTGGAAAATACTTTGAGCCAAAAGAAGAAAATCCAATGATCGGATGGCGCGGCGCTTCTCGGTATTATTCCGAAAAATATAAACCCGCATTCGGAATGGAATGTAAGGGGATTAAAAAAGTGCGTGAAGAAATGGGTTTAAAAAATGTTGTGGTAATGGTTCCGTTTTGTCGCACTGTTGAGGAATTAATCAAAGTGCAGGAAGTGATGAAAGAGTTTGGTTTAGAGCGCGGTAAAGATGGACTTGAATTATATTTAATGGCTGAAATTCCATCCAACGTTTTGATGGCAGAAGAATTTTGTCCGCATATAGATGGCTTCTCCATCGGCTCAAATGACCTAACCCAATTGACATTAGGATTGGACAGGGATTCATCACTCGTAGCACATATTTATGATGAAAGAAACCCTGCGGTGAAACGCATGATCAGTATGCTGATAGATACGGCCAAGAAAAATAAAGTGAAAGTAGGTATCTGTGGACAAGGGCCGAGCGACTTCCCTGATTTCGCGCAATTCCTTGTGGAGAAAGGCATTGACAGTATTTCCGTAACACCTGATTCGATTATAAAAACGATCAAGGCAATTGCTGAGATAGAAAATAAATAGAGAAATCAGATTTTAAAAAGACTGCTTATTTTAAGCGGTCTTTTTTTTGACTTTTTTTGACTTTTCCTTTTAATTTCTGTTCGAAAAAATATCCCTGGAGTTTCTTGAAATCTCTATAATCATTGAGTTTTTTGAAAAATGAAAACAAGCACAATGCGTTCCTCCGGAACGCTATTGCTTATTGTACATAATTTATTACCTCTATGGTCATAGAGGCAGGCCCACAAATTGTTCCTTTGGAACAAAAGAAAAATTGGTGTATGCATGCTAATTTATTCTTTTTCAAAATTACTATTTCTTCAAATTTTATTTTTTATAAAAGCGTTATTGGAAATAGCATTTCATGGAAATGTTCCAGAGAAACTTGTTGTGGATAGAAGTATGTGAATCGGATATTTGCGTTCCGGAGGAACGCTTTATGGGTAGATAAATTTAAATATTACAGAT
>JBBRSI010000058.1:0-11179 GCA_038245585.1 Chitinophagales bacterium | reverse complement strand
CATCCGGATTTTACTGGAGAATGCTTGGAGGAATATTGATGATTTTGCGATCACAAAAGAAAACCTGGAAACCTTAATCAACTGGAAACCGGAAGGATCTGATAAAGATATTCAATTCAAACAAGCACGAGAGCTGATGCAGGATTTCACAGGTGTTCCCGCCGTTGTAGATATTGCTTCGCTGCGTGCGGAAGTAGCGCGTAAAGGAAAAAATCCGGATGAAATAAATCCATTGATCCCTGTTGATTTAGTTATTGACCATTCTGTGCAAGTAGATTATTTTGGAACACGCTATGCGTATAAAAAAAATATGGAAGAAGAATATGTACGCAATCATGAGCGCTATTCTTTTTTAAAATGGGCGCAAAAATCTTTTAATAATTTTAGTGTTGTACCTCCCGGAATGGGTATTTGCCACCAGGTAAATTTAGAATATTTATCAAAAGGCGTGATCGAAAGAAATGGTGAAGTGTTCCCGGATACATTGGTCGGTACGGACAGTCATACACCAATGGTCAATGGAATTGGTGTTGTTGCCTGGGGCGTTGGTGGTATTGAAGCGGAAGCGGCGATACTTGGACAGCCCATTTATTTTATTACTCCACAGGTTATTGGCCTCAGGCTGAAAGGCAAGCTCCCATTGGGATCTACCGCTACAGATTTAGTATTAAATATTGCAGAGCTCTTACGCAAGTATGGCGTGGTTGGAAAATTCGTTGAAGTTTTCGGACCGGGTTTAGATAATTTATCTGTTCCTGACCGCGCAACAATTGGAAATATGTCGCCTGAGTTTGGTTGTACTATTACTTATTTCCCAATAGATGATAAGACATTGGAATATATGCGCAAAAGTAATAGAAGTGAAGATCAAATAAAATTAGTGGAAGATTATTGCAAAGCAAATATGCTGTGGCGTACGGGTAATGAAAATATTACATATACAGATGTATTAGAATTGGATATGTCTACCATCGAACCAACTGTAGCAGGACCAAAAAGGCCGCAGGATAAAATTCTTTTAAAAGATTTTAAAAATAAATTCATAGACCTGCTGCATACAAATTTTGGCCGCGATTATGTAAAAACTAAAATATTATCCCGCTGGTTTGATGAAGGTGGTGGCCAGCCAACAGATGCACCGGCACCCATGCCACCACAAACAAAAATAGAAGAGAAGTTAGAAAATGGAATGAAAAAAGTGTGGATCACTTTGGGCAATCAAAAGTTTGAAGTGTCTGATGGCGCTGTTGCGATTGCGGCAATTACTTCCTGTACTAATACTTCTAATCCTTTTGTTATGATTGGTGCAGGACTTGTTGCAAGAAAAGCACGCGAACGTGGTTTAGATATAAAGCCCTGGGTGAAACCCTCACTGGCACCGGGTTCTAAAGTTGTAACTGACTATCTTGAAAAAGCAGATTTACTCAAAGACCTGGAAGCATTACAATTTCACCTGGTTGGATATGGTTGCACTTCCTGTATCGGAAACTCCGGGCCTTTACCGCCATACATTGCAAAAGCCATAGAGGATCATGATTTGGTATTGGCTTCTGTTTTATCGGGCAATAGAAATTTTGAAGCCAGGATTCATCCGCAGGTGAAAATGAATTTTTTAATGTCTCCGATGCTCGTGGTTGCTTTTGCGATAGCAGGCAGAGTAGATGTTGATCTTATAAATGAACCAATCAGTTTTGATCCAAACCAGGAGCCTGTTTTCCTGAAAGATATATGGCCCACGGATGATGAAATTAATGAAGTTATGAGCCAGGTTCTATCGCCACAGGACTTTGCGCACAGTTATGGTGAAATTTTTGAAGGCAATGAAAATTGGAAAAATTTAGTAGTACCGGAAGATAAATTATATCAATGGGATGATGAATCTACTTACATCAAAGAAGTTCCTTTTTTTACCAATATATCCGATGAAGCAGAATCATTGAAAAACATTCATGCTGCAAGAGCATTGCTGGTATTGGGCGACAGCATTACAACTGATCATATTTCTCCCGCAGGGCAGTTCAATGAAAAATCTGCTGCCGGAAATTATCTGATCAACAGAGCTGTAGAAAGAAAAGAATTTAATTCCTATGGTTCACGCCGTGGCAACGATGAAGTAATGGTTCGAGGCACATTTGCAAATGTGCGGATCAAAAATAAACTGGCAACAAAAGAAGGCGGTTATACTACATTTTTAAATACAGGAGAAGAAATGACCGTGTATGATGCGGCCATGAAATATAAAGAAGATAATACACCACTTATTGTTATTGCGGGTAAAGAATATGGAAGTGGTTCTTCCCGCGACTGGGCTGCAAAAGGAACTTTTTTGTTAGGAATAAAAGCGGTTATTGCAGAAAGTTATGAACGCATTCATCGCAGCAATTTGGTGGGAATGGGCGTATTACCATTGGAATATAAAAAGAATGAAACCGCTGAATCATTGGGCTTAGTTGGCACAGAACAATTTTCTATTTTAGGAATTGAAGAAAATTTATATCCATTAAAAGAATTAGAAGTGATTGCAAAGAAAGCTGATGGAACTGAAATAAAATTCAAAGCAATCGCACGCGTTGATTCTGCTATTGAAATTGAATATTATAAACACGGTGGAATTTTACAATATGTATTGAGAGGATTTTTGAAGGAAACGTAAAATTTATTTTAAATAAAAACCGGGAAAATAGCTTCCCGGTTTTTTTATAAATACCCATTAAATATTTCCTGCAATTCTGTTTCAGAATGTACCAATACTTCCCTTGCTTTACTGCCCTGGTTTTTTCCAACAATACCGGCCATTTCCAATTGATCCATCAAACGCCCGGCACGATTGTATCCCAGCTTCATACGCCTTTGTAATAAGGAGGTACTACCGATCTGGTTTTGCACGATCAGTCTCGCCGCATCTTCAAACAATGCATCGCGGTCACTCATGTCCACATCTTTTCCTTCGAGTTCTTTTTCATCCACATATTCCGGTAATAAAAATGCATCGGGATAACCGCGCTGATCACCGATAAATTCACATAGATTTTCTACTTCCGGTGTATCTACAAATGCACATTGAAGCCGCGTGAGTTCGCCATTATAACTAATGAGCATATCCCCTTTCCCAATTAATTGTTCCGCGCCGCCAACATCCAAAATGGTACGGCTATCAATTTTTGAAGAAACTTTAAACGCGATACGAGCAGGGAAATTCGCTTTGATGGTACCCGTAATAATATTTACAGAAGGTCTTTGCGTAGCAATAATCAAATGAATACCAACCGCCCTTGCAAGCTGCGCTAAACGTGCAATCGGCAATTCAATTTCTTTACCCGCCGTCATGATGAGGTCAGCAAATTCATCCACAACTAAAACGATGAAAGGCAGGTACTGATGGCCTTTCAGCGGATTTAATTTTCGCTTAATAAATTTCTCATTGTATTCGCGGATATTTCTGCAACCAGCTTCTTTCAACAAATCATAGCGGTTGTCCATTTCGATACATAAAGCATTTAATGTATAAACTACTTTTTTTGTATCCGTAATAATGGATTCTTCTTCGCCCGGCAGCTTTGCTAAAAAATGTTTTTCAATAACACGGTATAAACTCAGTTCCACTTTTTTAGGATCTACTAAAACAAACTTCAATTGTGAAGGATGTTTTTTATACAACAATGAAACGAGTATCGTGTTAATGCCCACAGATTTTCCCTGCCCTGTTGCACCCGCCATTAATAAATGCGGCATACTTGCGAGGTCAACGATAAAGTTTTCATTATCAATTTTTTTACCGATCGCGATAGGTAAAGAAAAATTATTGTTTTGAAATTTTTCAGAAGCCAGTAAAGTTTTCATGCTCACAATACTCTTGCGCACATTGGGCACTTCAATACCAATAGTTCCTTTTCCCGGGATTGGCGCAATGATTCGAATACCAAGCGCAGCAAGGCTTAGCGCGATATCATCTTCCAGGTTTTTAATCTTGCTAATACGGATTCCCGGTGCAGGAACTATTTCATATAATGTAACTGTTGGCCCGACCGTTGCGCTGATGCGTTGAATATGAATATCATAATTTTTCAGCGTACTTAATATCTGGTTTTTATTTGCTTCGAGTTCATTTGGGTCGTGTACTATTTTTTCACTGCCATGCGTTTCCAGTAAATCCAGTGAAGGATATTTATAATCGCGCAAGTCAAGTGTGGGTTCATAATCTTTTTGTGCAGTCACTTTTTCCGGAATCACTTCCTCTTCATCCGGCACTTCATTTATTTCAAGATCGGGTACAGGTTCATTTGTTGAAGTCTTTGTTTTTACAGGAATATTTAATTCCAAAACATCGGGCACTTCTTCCTCATTGTCTTTTTCAATTACGGAGAATTTGTGCAGGTCATCAGGTTCTGCATTGTCCATTTCCGGCATAATTACCGAGACATTTCTTTTACCGGTATTTAATTTATTCGTAGGCAAAACACTTGCTGTATCTGCGTCTCCCATTACAGGCATTAAATTTTGCGCATCTTCGTCGTCAAAAAATTCATTTGTTTTCAACAATGATTCATCTTCCAATGGCAACAATACTTTCTTTTCAGGCAATTTGAATGTGGGATTGAACTGCCAGATAAAATAGCTGCCAAAAGCAACGAGTAATAAGATTCCTGTGCCCCAGTTGCCAATTAATTTTATCAACCAGGCGCTCATCATATTTCCCACGGCGCCACCCCAGGAAAAAGTACTGTTTTGAAAAACAAATGCGAGCGTAAGACTAAAGATCAAAAGTCCGCCAATAACATAGCGAACATTCCGGCCTGTATTAAATACTTTTTTATCGAAGAGTAAATTTATTCCCAGTACAAAAAAGAAGGAACTGAGCAAGTAGCTGGCAATACCAAAACCATTATCAATTAAAGAATAAGAAGTGTATGCGCCCAAAACGCCCAGGAGATTATTTACTTTAATTCCTTCACTGGAAAAAATATTTGCACCGGAGCGAAAGACCAGCGACTGGTCATTTTCCCAGGTAAATAAATAGGACGTAAAAGAGATGAAAAGAAACAAGGAAACAAGAACAGAAATAGCGCCAAGAATTTTGTGTGTGCGTTCATCCCGCACCACTTCTTTCACAGAAACAGTGGCTTCCTTTTCCAGTTTCATTTTTTGAACCGGTGCTTTCTTACTTTTTGATTTAGTGGCCATATTGAATTAAGACTTGCAAATATAACGAGGTTCGTACAGAGATTGTTATTTGATGCAACGTAATTGAAGGCTGATTAAAATTTATATAAAAAGAATACAGTGAATTTCCGGTTTCCGGTGGACGGTATTTTATTTCAGTAATTTATGAATTATCTTGCAGGGCAAATATTAAAAGATGAAGATTGGCATATTAAAAGAAGGGAAAAAACCAGCTGATAACCGCGTGGCGCTTACACCTGCTCAATGCAAATGGATCATGAAAAATTACCCGGATGTACAGATTCTTGTCCAGCATTCAGAAACGAGGTGTTTTAAAGATTCCGAATATAAGCAAGCCGGCCTTGAACTTACCAATGATCTCTCCACCTGTGAAATAATTCTTGGCATTAAAGAAGTACCATTAGATATGCTGCTTGTGGGTAAAACCTATTTGTTTTTTTCCCACACAAAAAAGAAACAATCGTATAATCAAAAACTGATGCATGCTTTAATGGATAAAAAAATCACACTGATTGATTATGAATGTTTGGAACATGAAGATGGGCAACGCATCATTGGGTTTGGTTTTTTTGCTGGAATTGTCGGCGCACATAATGGCCTCATGGCTTATGGAACAAGGACAGGAGCATTTGAATTAGGCCGGGTATTTCAGCAAAAAGATTACAGGCATTTAATTCATAATTATTTTGGTTTAAAATTACCCAAAATAAAAGTTGCCATAACCGGCGGAGGCCGCGTGGCCAAAGGCATTGTGGAGATCATGAATATGATGGATATCCAGGAAGTGGATGCAGATGAATATATATCAAAAACATTTGCTTACCCGGTATATGTGCATTTAAAATCCGGCGCTTTATATGCCCATAAAGAAACCGGGCAATATAAAAGAACGGATTTTCATGCGAATCCGGAAAATTATGAATGCCTTTTTCCAAAATATATTTCGCATACAGATATATTAATGAATGGTATTTATTGGGAAAAAAATATTCCTGCATTATTCAGCATGGAGGATTTAAAAAAAGCTGACTTCAACATACAAACCATTGCGGATATCACCGATGATTATCATGGTAGTGTGCCATGCAATGAAGGTGATTCCACTATGGAAGACCCGGTGTATGGTGTAGATAAACAAAGCGGGGAAAAGACAGCGCCCTATCTTCCGGGTAGCGTAGATGTAATGGCAGTAGGCAATTTGCCGAATGAATTACCACGCGATGCGAGCAGGTTTTTTGGTGGTCAATTGATCAAATATGTATTTGAAGATTTATACAAAGGCAATAGTGAAATGATTGATAATGCCACGATATTAAAAGATGGAGCGCTCACGCCTCCGTATGAATATTTAAGTGATTTTGCGGAGCATTGAAATGTGTAGAAATATCTTTTTAAAAATACATGGATAGAAAATTTTATTTTTTTCTTTTTTAATTAAAGGATTAATTTCTTTTCTTGATAGTATATTTCAAAATAATAATACATAAATTGCACTACTAAAAATTACCGCTCATGAAAAAAATTATTTCAGTATTTAGCCTGCTCTTTATTATTTCTTTTGTATCCGCACAGGAAACAGTGGATATGAATATGATGCAAAAAATAAAAGATGAAGAAAAAAATAATTCACAAATTGCCCTGATCGCGCATAATCTCACAGATGTAAATGGCCCGCGTCTCACGAACTCTCCCGGTTATTTTTCAGCGCTAGACTACGTTACAGCGCTTTGTAAACAATGGGGCTTATCCAATGCAGGCCGTGAAGCCTTTGGAGAATTTGGCAGAGGCTGGAGCAATGAAGAAGCAACGCTCGAAATGAAAGCGCCCTATTATGAAAATATTATTGCTTACTCAGTGCCCTGGGCAAAAGGTACCGGAAAAGCAATTACTGCTGAAGTATTTATGCTGGACAATCTTGATTCAGCAACGATTGATAAAGCAGGAGATTCTATTAAAGGAAAAATCATTATGACGAAACCGGGCAGCATGAAAATTCCCGGTTCATTCGTTGCTTATGCATCAAGGTATGGCGATACAAGTCTTGATAATATTCCGGATAAATACATGTTTACCCGTACACAAATTGATATGTATTTACCTTATATTAAAAAGAATTATTACAACACTTTATACCTTGAAAAAAAAGGCGCAGTAGGCTTACTTCAAAGCAGCAACAATTCCATTGACGGAACTGTATTTGTAGATGGCGGTTCCGGATTTAAAAAAGGCTATGAAGCAACATTGCCTGAAATGAAGATCAGTGCAGAAGATTATTTGAAACTCACAAGGCTGATGGACGATAAGAAAAAAGTGAAAATGCAAATGGATCTTCAAACAACTTTTTATGATAAAGATCTTACCGGCTATAATTTCATTGCAGAGATTCCAGGTACTGATCCTACATTGAAAAGCCAGGTAGTGATGCTGGGCGGGCATTTGGACAGTTGGGCGGGCGGCACCGGCGCGACTGATAATGGTGCAGGATGTATTGCAACTTTAGAAGCAATTCGCATTTTGAAAGCGCTCGGTGTACAACCAAAACGTACAATTCGCATTGCTTTATGGGCCGGTGAAGAACAGGGTCTGTATGGAAGTTTTGGTTATGTGAAAAAACATTTTGGCAATCCTGCTGATATGAAATTAAAACCTGACCAGGAAAAAATTTCTGCTTACTATAATTTGGATAATGGTTCCGGAAAAATTCGCGGCATTTATACACAAGGCAATGAAGTTGTCAGAGATATTTTTAAAGCCTGGCTCGCACCTTTTGCAGACATGGGTGCAGCTGGGGGCGTAACACTAAGCAACACCGGAAGCACGGATCATATTAGTTTTGATGCAGTGGGAATTCCGGGTTTCCAGTTTATACAAGATCCCCTGGAATATGAAACACGCACGCATCACAGCAATATGGATACCTATGATCATTTATCCATTCCAGATTTGCAACAGGCCGCTGTGATCATTGCTGCATTTGTTTATAACACGGCAATGCGTGATGAAATGTTGCCAAGAAAACCTTTGCCAAAACCAGAGAAATTTGTGTTTGATATTGATTTTCCGTTGTAACTTTTAAACAAAATTTATTTCTATTTTCATTCTTTAAATTTCAAAAATAATTAAGCCAGGTTATCAATTAACCTGGCTTTATTATTATAAGAAGCTTCTTATGTTCTCCCCGTAAACACGCGCCTCAACAACGCGACAATTAATGTAAACACAGCAGAACCAATGATCGCCCAAACTACAGGAAAAGGCTTACCATCAATATTGATCGTGAAAAATTCCGGCAATGCAAAACGGCCTGCAATATACAAACCTATCCATGCGCCGATAAATCCTACAACAATGGAAACGAAGCATCCGCCTAAATCATAGCCGGCAAGGCTTTGTCCAATACCACCGCATATCGCGGCGATCAGGAGCAGTACGAGGAAGCCGATAATTGACATAATTTTAGTTTTAATATTCTAAAATTACTCCTTTCGTATATCATTTGCAATAAAAATGTTGATTCCTGATTTGAAATTAATTTTCACGAAAATAAATCCCGCGGATAATTTTTGCAAATGAGTTTTATTACAAAAGATAATTAACTTAGATTGCTCCTTTAAAAACATACAATATGTCCCTGCAAATTGGTCGCGATATTTTTGGAGCTGTAGCGAATAAAGGAAATGTATTATCAAAAAATGATGCAGAAATTTTATTCTTTGATTGGGTGAAAAATCCACGCCTCCAATTGCACATGAAACAGGTCGCTACGCTGATGCGCGCCTGGGCAACAGAAAAAGAAAATTTATCAGAGGAAGATGCCTGGCGCTGGGAACTCGCGGGATTATTGCATGATGCAGACTGGGATCAGTGGCCGGATCAACATTGTAAAAAAATTATTGAAGAACTTGAAAATAGGAATATTGATCCTGAAATTATTCATGCAATTGCATCGCATGGCCATGTTCATTTCGGCGTAATCCCTGAAACAAAAATGGATAAAATGCTCTATGCATTTGATGAATTAAGCGGGCTTATTCATGCATATTCATTAATGCGCCCGGAAGGATATGATGGCATGGATGTGAAAGGCGTGAAAAAAAGATTGAAGCAAAGTTCTTTTGCTGCAAATGTTTCCCGGGATGATATCAATGATGCCTGCGACAGAGCGAATATATTATTGGATGAATTAATTGCTTTTATAATTCCACGTCAGGCTGTGATACTTTAATTAAAACGCTCCGGTTTTAATTCCTTGTTAATCAAACAACAGGCAAAAAATTGTAGAATTTCTATACAAATTTGTAGAATTTCATTTGCATGATACAAATTTGAAAGTCTTTGCGACCAAACTGTTTGCTTACAGATTTCGCCCTGTCCATCTTTGCTTTTCAAAATAAAATTTTAAATCATGAAAACAAAAATGATCCTTATTATGGCAACAGTAATCATTAGTGCTTCCATTAAAGCGCAGGTTAAACCAGCAGATGAAACTTCTATAAAACAAATTTTACAAACCATGCAGGATGGCTGGAATAATAAAGATGGAAATCTTTACGCCAGCAGGTTTACTGATGACTGTGATTTTGTGGTTATAAACGGCATGTTTTTAAAAACCAGGAAAGTCGTTGCTGAAGGGCACCAGGGAATTTTTAATTCAATTTATAAAGAAACAAATCTTGAATTAAATCTTCGTGATGCAAGGTACCTAACAAATGATATTATAATTGCGCATGCAGATGGCAGGCGGTTTGGAAATATATTTGGAAAATATGAAGATGATCATGCGATAATGACAATAACCTTACAAAAAATAAATGACAATTGGAGTATCGCTGCATTTCAGAATACAGAAATACAGCAACAAGGCCAGGCGCCGCCAAAAAAATAGAATGATTGATTTTATTCCGGTATATTTATATGTAATTTAATTGAAGAAGATTAAAAAGGATAATTGGTATAATTATAAACATCCTATCATGCGCAGGATTGCGATCTGTAGGATCATTTTATTTTTTAACTCCTTTTATTCAAAGGCGCAGAATGTTTATTCTGCGCCTGGTTTTTACAATGTACAGCTCAATGTTCCACTGCAACCACTGGAAAATCATTTACTCTTCGCTGAAGATAAAGATCACGTTTTTACTGTGCCAGGTTTAATTAATGGAAAAGATTCACTTGCATTTAAGCCATTCATTAATAAGAAAGTAATTAACCCGCAAAGTACGTGGTGGTGCAAAATAATCCTTTACGCAGATTTTAATTTGCCCGAATTTTTGATCGCATTACAAGCAAAAAAAAATACAGGTATTTCATCAGGAAATGAGGTCATGAATGCATGGATTATTAAGGATGGAAAAGTTAATAAAACTTACAGCACAGGGACTTTGACACCTGCTTCAGAAAGAATTATTAATGAACCTTTTAACCAGAATGCATTTCCAATAAATTTAAAAAAAGGAGAAACGATAACAATCATTTTACAGGTGCGCTCTATAAAAAATTTTGCACCGCTTCAATTTAATTTTGTACTTCAACAAATTCCTGTTGTAAATTCATCGTCATCCACTTATTTTCCTGAAATTGTATTCTATACCGGTGTGATGTTCATCTTGTTTCTATTTGGTCTTGTTTTTTCTTTTATCACGAGAGAGCGGTCATTTTACTGGTTCACGCTGGTTTCCCTATTTTATTTATTACATGCTTTATTGCTCCACCCGGATAACCTGTTGACCCAATGGTTTTTCCCCAACCACCCGGTGCTGATGGTGTATGCATGGATCATCTTAACTTATACAAATGTGATTTTTTACTGGCAGTTTGGACGGCAGTTTACGCAATTAAAAAATACGATTCCAGTATGGGATATCGTAGTTCGTTTTTTAATTGGGTTTGTGGCATTGGCGGCTCTCCTGAATATTGTATGCACTATTTATAAACCCTTTTCAATAGAAAATATTTCAAGGCCGGCATCCATAATAATTTTTATTACATCACTTGTTTT
>JBBRSI010000057.1:0-11408 GCA_038245585.1 Chitinophagales bacterium | reverse complement strand
TGCAATGTTTGGAAATGTGCGGTCACGGAATCAAAAGGCATGAAGTACATGCCACCCAATAAAAATGTAAGATCATCATTATTTACATCTGTTCTTTTCAAAGAATTATTCTTAAAGGAATACATGGAATCGCGTCGGAAGATCACGGCGTTTCCATCTTTGATATCTCCAAAATCAATACGGAAATAATCGGGAAGATGCAGTGCTTCATACCATGTTTGCGTATTGATCAAAGAATCATTTCGATACCGTTCAGTAGTTTGGGTAAATGTAAAACTCGTGTACCATTTCCCCGCGTATTGATCGTGCATGCGTTTCAATACAGCTTTTGAATCAGTTTTACTCCCGGTGAGCAGAGCGAATGATAAAAGGAAAGAGAGTATGATTTTCATAAAAAAAGTTTTGGGTAAAAAAATAATTGCATTTCAAATATAAATGATCCTGGGCCTTTTAAATTTTTTTTACATGAATGGGAAAATATTTTCATTGATTTCTCAATTTTGGGCTAAAGCCCATTTTATCTAAAATCATTTTGTGCATTTTGAAATAATTATAGATTTATGCTGAATTGTTTCTGTATGTAAATTGTATCAGATATTGAATGGTTTGCAACTTTTCAATTGCTCCTGCTTTAGCTGGAGGAACAAAATCAAAAAAGATGTTAGGACTTTACCCTAAAAAATTTCTAATATAACTCTGGTGTTTTTTTATATTGATCAAAATAAACATTGTAAAAATACCAGTGCTTCGAAATGAATAAATATTTACCTTTTTTAAAATACATGGTGTATGAGTATGGTCTATTATTAATAGATTGTTCAATAACTATTTTATCGTCATAATGTGATTCCAGTAGAACTGTAAACTTCAACTTACCATCTTTAAAATATAAAATGGAATATTTGTAAATACTCAGATAACTGCCGGTAATACCACTATTATCTTCCAGCGTAGTTATTATTTCATTCTTTAAAACGTGTGTAGTATTTAGTTTTAAACTAATTGTATCTGCATGATAACCTGAACCAAATCTTATATAAGCTTCGGGCTCATTCGTGGATATTTTGTGACTTGAAATGCAACCAGTAAAGGTAAAAGCTAGCAAGAAAAATATTATTATTTTAAAAATATTCATTATTTTTTCTTCTTTATATTTTCCCTTGCTTCTATTTCTTCCGGGAGTTTATCCGGCCAAATATCAGGCGTTGCATTTATTCTCGATGCATACCTGGAATTTCCATGCCGCTTCCGGATTCTTTCTGCATACCATATTCCAAGTATTACGCAGATTATTTCAATTAAAATAGATAACCACAATAAATTTTCATTTTTGTTATAGATATACAATCCAATCAAAGCTCCCGGTATTACAGGCGTAATAAAAAATTGCAGCCAATAAATAAGTTCGATAATAAATGAAATTACTTTTGTCATTTTCTAACATTATTGTTTCTCACACATCCCTCAACCTTTCCGCAGCCTTCAATAATGTCTCTTCTTTTTTGGCAAAACAAAAACGCAACACTTTATTGTCTAAACCATTTTTATAAAAACTACTTAAAGGAATTGTGGCCACACCAAATTCTTTCGTAACTTTTTTTGCAAACTCCAGATCTTGTTCTTCATTCATGTGCGCATAACTGTAACACTGGAAATAACTTCCATGCGAATCAAGTGGTTTGAAACGCGTTTGCTGCATGCACTTCAAAAAATAATCTCTTTTTTGCTGCATTAAATTAGGTAAAGATAAATACGCATTTTCATTTTGCAGGTATTCGGCCAATGCATATTGTACAAATGAATTTGTTGTGAAAGCATTATACTGATGTACTTTCCGGAACGCTTTCATGAGTTCCTTTCCACCCACACAATATCCCATTTTCCAACCCGTACAATGATACGTTTTACCAAAAGAAAAACAGGCAAAACTGCGTTCGCTTAAACCAGGATATTTCAAGACTGTTTCATGTTGCAGGCCATCAAAAATTAAATGCTCATACACTTCATCACTAATGATAAAAATATCTGTGCCTTCTGTAATCTTTTGTAATTCCTCCATATCAGATCTGCTCAAAACCGCGCCGGTCGGGTTCTGTGGCGAATTGATGATAATGGCTTTCGTTTTTGAACTGATCTTTTCTTTGACTGTTTCCCATGGAATATTATATGTTGGAAATGCTAAAGGAATCAAAACCGGAATTGCACCATTGATCTCTATATTTGGAATATAACTATCATAAGCCGGTTCAAATAGTATCACTTCATCGCCCGGAAATAAAATAGCAGTTAGTGCCGTATAAATCGCATAAGTCGCGCCCGGTGTAACTGTGATTTGCGAAGCAGCATCAATTTCTACATTGTATAATTTTTTTATTTTTTCTTCAATAGCATTCGTTAATGCAGGCACACCATTCATGTGCGCATATTGATTATGGCCATCACGCATCGCTTTTGCGACCGCGCTGATGAGCGCTTCATCCATTGGGAAATCAGGAAAACCCTGGCCGAGATTAATGGCATTACATTCATGTGCCAACTGGCTCATCGTGGTAAAAATTGTTGTACCAACGTTCGGTAATTTATCAGGAATATTTTTCAATGATTTTGTTTTAAAATGATTTTTAAATAGATCCTATTCGCCCCAAACTTTTTTTCCACGGGAATAAGTGGCAATCACTTTTGTTGATAAAACATTATTTGCTTCCACTTTCATCAAATCATTGGTAAGCAAAATAAAGTCTGCACTTTTTCCTTTTTCCAAACTGCCGGTTTCTTTTTCTAAAAAATCTGCTTTGGCTGCCCAGATGGTCATACCTCGAATAGTTTCTTCACGTGTCAATGCATTTTCCGGTTGAAAACCACCAGCGGGAAAACCTTTGGCATCCTGCCTGAAAACCGCTGCCAGGAAGGTTTTGAAAGGACTGATATCTTCTACGGGAAAATCTGTTCCTAAAGCAATCCAACCATTTTCTGCTAATAATTGTTTATTTGCATACGAAGTTTTTAAGCGTTCTTTTCCCAGCCTTTCTTCCGCCCAATACATATCGCTCGTAGCATGTGTAGGTTGCACAGAAGGAATGATGGATGCTTTACCAAACAATGCAAAATCTGCGGGATTAATTACCTGTGCATGTTCAATGCGCCAGCGACGATCATTTTTTCCGGGCAAATATTTATTATAAATTGTTAGCATAACCCTGTTCGCAGAATCTCCAATTGCATGTGTACACATTTGAAATTTTGTTTTGGAAAGCATTGCTGCCACAGAATCAAAATGACTGATAGGGCTAAGTAAAAATCCACTCCATCGCGACTGATCAGAATAAGGTTGTAAAGACATGCACCCCGGCTTCCGAGCGCGCCATCTGCATATACTTTAAAACCTGTAATGGACATCAGGTCCGTTTTATAAGGACCGCGCGGTAAATAACGATCATAATTTTCTTTGCTATCGCTGAGCAAAATGGAGAGACGCATTAATAATTTTCCTTCTTTTTGCAAACTATCAATCATATCAACAACTGGATAATTCAGGCCGCAATCTGTAATCGTTGTGAGGCCTTGTTCGAAACAATTTTTTTGCGCAGCCAATAACATTTTTTCAAATTCAGCACCCGTTGGATTTGGGATAACATTGTGTAAAAGATCGCCGGCATTGTCCACCAGGATGCCAGTCAATTTTCCATTCTCTGTCATTATTTCTCCACCATCAATTTTTTGCCCGGGAACAATGCCGGCCATATCTAATGCTTTTTGATTGGCCAGGTATGCATGGCCATCTACTCTTTCGAGAATAACTGGAATGTTGGGATATAACTGATTTAATAATTTATTATCCGGGAATTTTTTGCCGGCAAATTTATTCTGATCCCAACCCCGGCCGGTTAAGTATTGCTGCTCAGGATGCAGAGCAGCAAAGGCTTTCAAACGATCGCCCATTTCTTCAACACTTTTGCTGTCATATAAGTCCACTTGAAATAATGATCCTGCATAACCCACAAAATGCGCATGTGCATCTATGAAACCGGGATAAATTGCCTGCCCTTTTGCATCCACAATATTGTCAGAAGTAAATGATTGCATGATCGAATCATTTTTTCCAATAGCAAGAATTTTTCCATCTTTCACAGCCATCGCTTCCGCAGTGCTGAAAGTACTGTCAACCGTATAAATAATTGCATTATGAATGATGAGATCTGCGGACTGCTTACTTTTGCAACCCATTACCAATATACAAATGCAAAGAAATAAATTGCGGATAGCCATGGTAAAAGTATTTGTTACAAATGTATCTTTTACTTTTAAGATAGGAAAGCAATAAAATCATTTTTTGATTTCTTTCCGTGCGCGGATCAATTTGTAAACACGTATGGACGTGTATAAAATAAAAATTAGTAAAACAAGTCCTGCGAAGCCCCAAACTAAACTCATGGCTTGTTTTACAACAACGAGCATAATAATGGCGAATAAAAAAATCGTTGCGAGTTCATTCCACATGCGTAATTGCATGGAAGAATATTTATAAATGCCATTCATTTGTTGGCGGAAAATTTTATGCAGCGAAAAATGATAGAGGTATAATAAAAAAACGAAGATGAGTTTTAATAAAAGCCAAAGACCGGTTTCAGTGAAAATGATTTTATACCAGCCATAATCAGTATTGAATAAAAGACTTAATCCAAGAATTAATGTGATGATTGCAGATGGCCAGGTGATGCCATACCAAAGCCTTTTCATCATCAGGCGGAATTGAGTATGTAAAATATTTTTTTCTACTGCATCTTTTGATTCAGCTTCCGTATTATAAATAAATAAGCGCGGTATATAAAACATTCCTGCAAACCAGGTCACGACGAAAATGATATGAAGTGATTTTAAATATAGATACATTGATTTTGTAAATGTACTTTAAACAATTGCTTCTTCGGGCATGCGCACTTTACTATTTTTTTCTACAAATTTTTTCAATGTTTCTATCCATGCAGGATTTGTATTCATACATGGAATGAGCGTGAATGATTCGCCGCCCGCCTGCAAAAATGTTTCTTTTCCCTGCATTGCCATTTCTTCTAAAGTTTCCAGGCAATCCGAAACAAATGCCGGGCACACAACCAGTAATTTTTTTATTCCCTGTGCGGGTAATTCTTCTAAAAGCTTTGCTGTGTATGGCTTTAACCATTCCTCGCTGCCCAGGCGGGATTGAAATGATAAGCCAGTTTTTTCTTTGGGAATATTTAATTGTTGTGTTACTAATTTCGTCGTTGCAAAGCATTGATGCCGGTAACAGGTTTTATGTGCAGTCGAATCGACGTTGCAACAATCGGCGGATTTCAAACAATGATTATTTGTTGGGTCTGCTTTTTTCATGTGGCGTTCGGGCAAACCATGAAAACTGAATAATATTTTGTCAAAATCATTTTGCAGGTAAGGTTCTATGCTTGCACAAAGTGCATTTATATAATCTGTATCATTATAAAACGGCTCTACAAAATTTAATGAAAATGAATATTTATTTTCTGCATAAACTCTTTTTACATGTTCTACTGCTGTTTCATAACTGCTCATCGCGTAGTGAGGATACATGGGAATAGCGATCACTTCTTCCAGGTCCGGCGTTTTTTTTAATAAGTTTTCAAAAGCCTTTTGAGGATTCGGATTTGCATAACGCATGGAAATTTCTACAGGTAAATCGATTATTTTTTCCAAGTCGGTTTGAACATCTTCAGAAATAACGATTAAAGGCGAGCCTCTTTTTGTCCAAACTTTTTTATATGCCTCTGCGGATTTTGGTGCACGAAAAGGAACAATGATTCCACCCACCAATAGGAGTCTGAATATATATGGATAATCAATGACGCGGGAATCCATTAAGAATTCCATCAGGTATTTTCGCACATCTTTTACTTCTGTTGAATCGGGTGAGCCCAGGTTCATTAATAATACACCACGTTTTTTCATATACACATTTTTACGATTTGCAAATGTAGTCGCCGTATATGTACGAAATTTTTTTAAGCAGCATTTGAAAGTTTTCTTAAATAATATTTATCAAAGATGACAGAGAAATGACATTGAAATGACCTTGATCATTTGAAATGGAAAACCCATGCTTTTACCTTTGCGTACTTCCTTCAAAGGAATCTTTCATACCTGAAATACAATCATGCAGATAGCAGAATTTTTTGTGGCTGGAATTAATTATAAAAAAACGGATATAATCACGAGAGGGCAGTTTGCCATCTTGCCTGAAAAAATTCCTTGTATTTATAAAGATGCAAAACATACAGGTTTGAATGAATTATTTATCCTGAGTACCTGCAACCGTACTGAAATTTATGGCTTTTCACCCAATGCTAAAAAATTGGTAGAACTATTGTGCAGTAATAGTTCCGGCGATATGGAAACTTTTGAAAAAGTAGGTTATGTGTACCAGGGAATAGAAGCGATAAAACATTTATTTAAAGTTGGTGCCGGCCTTGATTCCCAGATTTTAGGAGATTACGAAATTGTGGGACAAATAAAGCAAGCACTCAAAAGCAGTAAGGAAAATGTTTGTACACATGCCTTTTTAGATCGTTTGGGAAATTATGTTTTGCAATCTTCTAAAGCCGTCAAAAACAATACGGCATTGAGTGAAGGAACGGTTTCAGTTTCCTTTTCAACAATAAAATATTTACAAAAAAATATTTCTGATATATCGGAAAAAAATATTTTACTAATTGGTACCGGTAAACTCGGAGAATGCACCAGTAAAAATTTAGTAGATTATTTGCATACGCAAAAAATTACGCTCATAAACCGTACAGAGAAAAAAGCAGGCGCATTGGCTGAATCACTTGGTGTAAAATTTTCCACTATGGAAAAATTGCAAGAAGAAATAAATGTTGCAGATATCATAATTGTGGCTACTGCATCTGAAAAACCTGTTATTACCACAGCACAAATCAATGATGATAAAAAAAGAATTTTTATAGATTTATCTATTCCAAATAATATAGATCCGGCAATTAAAAATTTGGTAAATGTTTCATTGATCAATGTAGATGAATTATCTGCTCTTAAAGATGAAACATTGCAAAACCGGATTTCTGAAGTGCCTAAAGCGTTGGAAATTCTTGATGCTCATTTTTCGGATTTTATGGAATGGGTTTCTATGCGCCAAAATGTGCCGGTACTAAAAGCAGCAAAAGAAACACTGATCAATATCGATGAAAAATATTTTATACAGAATATTTCTTCCTCAAAAACATCACAGGATGTATGTGTGCAGAAAATAATCAATGCCATGGCGATGCGCATTAAAACGCATGCTACGCCCGGTTGTGATTACATCAATGCCATGCATGATTTTGTGGCGATCCGTGCGAATTAAAATTTAAATGAAGCAGCACGCAATTTTACGAATCGGCACACGCGATAGCGAATTGGCTGTCTGGCAAGCCACTGAAGTTAAAAATAATTTGGCTTCATCAGGTATTGAATCAACTTTGGTTTTTATAAAAAGTGATGGCGATCTTGATTTAAAAACCCCATTATATGCGATGGGTGTGCAGGGTGTTTTTACACGCGCACTTGATATTGCTTTATTAAATAATACAATTGATATAGCCGTGCATTCCATGAAAGATGTGCCGGTGCAGCTTCCACAAGGTATTTGTGAAGCGGCAGTTTTGAAACGCGCTTCTTATAAAGATGTACTTGTGTACAAAAATGAAAATGCATTTTTAGAAAACACTTTTTCTACCGGAACTATTGCTACAAGCAGCTTACGCAGACAGGCACAATGGTTGCATCAATTTCCAAATCATACAATAGAAGTATTGAGGGGAAATATTAATAAGCGTTTGGAAAAAGTACAAAATGAAAATTGGGATGGTGCTTTGTTTGCTGCTGCAGGACTTGACCGTTTACAAAAACGTCCTGTAAATAGTGTTGAACTTGACTGGATGTTACCTGCACCGGCACAAGGTGCTATTTTAGTTGTATGCAGAACTGAAGATAATTTTGTGAAAGAATCCTGTATGCACATGAATGATGCAACAACAGCTTTATGCGTAAAAATAGAACGTGATTTTCTGAAAGCATTGATGGGCGGCTGTTCCGCGCCGATCAGCGCATTAGCTGTTGAAGAAAATAGAAATATTCAGTTTAAAGGAAATATTTTTTCACCCGATGGAAAGGATTTTCTGGAAGTGGAAAAAATTGTTGAGATAAAGTATGCCGGAACACTGGGTGAAGATGCAGCAAATGAAATTATTTCAAAAGGCGGCCTTACATTATTAAATAAAATAAAAAATGCCGGAAAATAAATTCAACATATTGTGTACGTCAGAAATGGATATTTCGAAAAATGATTTTATTCATGAGAATATTTCTGTTGATGTAATTCCTTTTATTGAGAAAAAAATATTGCTTAATGCAACTATTAAAAATGAGGTCGCTCAATTTTTGGATGAGAAAATAACTGTAGTTTTTACAAGTAAAACAGCTGTTTCAGCAGTTGCATCAATGCTTGAAAGTCTGCCAGCCTGGAAAATTTATTGTATAGAAAATACCACCAAAAAAGCAGTCGAAGATTTTTTTCCGGGTTGCGCTATTGCAGGCACAGCGACCAATGCAAGAGAATTGGCTAAAAAAATTATATCAAATGGAGAAACACAAATCGTATTCTTCAGTGGCAATAAACGGCTGGGTGATTTACCGGATTTATTAAAAAATGCAGAAATTCAAGTCAAAGAATGCATTGTTTATGAAACTCATATTTTGGAAAAAGATTTTCAAAAAAATTATGATGCGATCATTTTTTTAAGCCCTTCGGCGGTTCAGGGATTTTTTAAAAATCATTCGATCAACAGCGAAACTGTATTATTTTCTATGGGTGAAAAAACGACAGAAGCGATTCATAATTTTTCCAATAATCAAATAATTATTGCAAAATATCCGGATAAAGGGCAATTATTATCAGAAGCAATTAATTTTTTGGATAAACAAATCATAACGCATTAAACATTATTATGTCTACTATAAAAAATGATCTTTTATTAAAAACCTTACGTCATGAAAAAACAGATCGAACACCTGTTTGGATGATGCGGCAAGCCGGGCGCTATCTTCCGCAATACATGGAACTGCGGAAAAAATATTCTTTTTTTGAAAGATGTGAAACGCCGGAATTAGCTGCCACCATTACATTACAACCGGTTGATATAATGCAGGTAGATGCTGCCATTTTATTTTCAGATATTCTTGTTGTACCCAAAGCCATGGGTTTGGAAGTGCAGATGATAGAAAATAAAGGACCGGTTTTACCTGATCCAATTAAATCTACTGAAGACATGTCACGAATTGCTGTGCCCGATGTACAGGATAAATTGTCGCATGTGTTTGAAGCTATTAAATTATGTAAACAAGAATTAAATAATCGTGTTCCTTTAATAGGTTTTGCCGGTGCGCCCTGGACAATACTTTGTTATATGGTGCAGGGAAAAGGTTCTAAAACTTTTGATGAGGCCAAAGCATTTTGCTATGCAAATCCTGAACTCGCGCATCGCTTATTGCAAATGATCACAGACACGACGATTAAATATTTAAAAGCTCAGGCATTAGCCGGTGCTGATGTTATACAAGTTTTTGATAGTTGGGGTGGTTTGCTGGGAAAAGAAGATTTTGAAAATATTTCTTATCCTTACTTAAAACAAATTGTTGAAGTTTTAAAAGAAATTGTACCGGTAATTATTTTTGCCAAGGGAGCCTGGCAATCGCTTGAAACGATGGCTGGCAGCGGTGCTGCAGCATTAGGAATTGATTGGTGCATTACGCCGCAACACGCAAGAGCGTTTGCAGGAAGTAATATTGTATTGCAGGGAAATTTTGATCCCGCAAAATTATTAGCGCCCATTCCTGAAATTATTAAAGAGACAAAAAAAATGATGGCGGCATTTGGCGGCAAATTACATATCGCGAATTTGGGCCATGGCATTTTGCCCAATGTACCGGTTGATCATGCACGCGCTTTTATTGATACCGTAAAAAATTATGTACATTAATTTATTTATATAAATCATTAAAATGTATTTACAAAAAAGAGGAAGGATCGTAAGAAAGAATGACGCTATTCGTGCTTTGGTTGCTGAAACAATTCTAACGCCACAAGATTTGATAGCGCCATTATTCATTGAAGATGGAAAAAATATTTTGCATGAAATTCCTTCCATGCCAGGCTATTTCAGGAGATCGTTAGACCTTACTATTCAAGAAATTAAAGAGATGCACCAACTTGGAATAAAAAGTGTTTTACTTTTTGTAAAATCTGGTGATGCTTTAAAAGATAATACGGGAAAAGAATCCTGGAATGAAAATGGCCTGATGCAAAATAGTATTAAAGCAATTAAAGATGCATTGCCTGAAATGCTTATCATGACTGATGTTGCGCTTGATCCATATTCTTCTTATGGCCATGATGGCATTGTAAAAAATGGAGAGATCGTGAATGATGAAACAGTTGATGCTTTGGTGAAAATGAGTTTAAGCCATGCGAAAGCAGGTGCAGATTTTGTAGGCCCAAGTGATATGATGGATGGTCGAATCGGTGCTATTCGCAAAGCTTTCGAAGAGAATAATTTTACGAATACAGGCATCATGAGTTATAGTGCAAAATATGCTTCGTGTTTTTATGGTCCATTCCGTGATGCACTGGATAGCGCACCAGGATTTGGTGATAAAAAAACTTATCAAATGAATTCCGCAAACCGAATTGAAGCAGTACGCGAAGCATTATTGGATGAGGAAGAAGGCGCAGATATCGTGATGGTAAAACCTGCTATGGCATATTTAGATATTATTCGCGAAGTGAAAAACGCAGTGCGAATTCCTGTGAGCGCTTACCAGGTGAGTGGTGAATATGCCATGATCAAAGCGGCTGCAGCAAACGGTTGGATCGACGAACAGAAAGCAATGATGGAAAGTTTGCTTTCCATTAAAAGAGCCGGTGCATCTATCATTGCAACTTATTTTGCGAAATCAGCAGCAGCATTTTTAAATGCATAAAATGATAGAAAATTTAGTACGAAAATATAATATTCCCGGGCCAAGATATACGAGCTATCCGACTGTTCCTTATTGGAATGAAAAAGAATTTACTTCCGCACAATGGCAGGAAACAGTGAAACATAGCCTTGATGAAAGCAATGATGCGGAAGGTATCAGTGTGTATATTCATTTACCATTTTGCGAAAGTCTTTGTACATTTTGTGCCTGCCATAAAAGAATTACGAAACAGCACATTGTAGAAACACCATACCTCGAAGCGGTGTTGAAAGAATGGGAAATGTATCTGCAATTACTGGAAAAAAAACCAATCATAAAAGAGTTGCATTTGGGTGGAGGAACGCCAACATTTTTCAGCCCGG